>JBCBQE010000398.1:0-6302 GCA_039820385.1 Cyanobacteria bacterium J06635_10 | reverse complement strand
AATGGGCATTGAATCATCTAATATAAAACAGAATTTACAAGTTAATAATCGTCAAACCACAGCAGAACCGGGTAAAGATAAACGTAAACTTGAATTGCCCAAAATTGAAGAACTACGTAAAGCTATTCCTAAAATAATACAAACTGTTATCTTTAAAGGTAAGGGCAAAGATACTAATAACAAATCATTTGAGTTCTCCAATTACAAAGCTAGTCTCAATTTAGATGGCGACAACCAAAAATTAACTGTAGAACGCAAAAATGATAAATCTGTAGCCTTAGAAGCTATCAAAAAAGGTAAAGGAGAATTTGAAATCACCAATACCTCTATCGCTAAAGATGAGTTCAAACAGATACAAAATTCGATCGAAACACAACCTAATAAATCTACCCAAGTTATTCGTACTAAAAACAAAAATAGCGATTTAGAAATGTAATAAAATAAGCCTATAGTTTGCATCTACAGGCTTTAGTTAAATTAAACGATTAGGGTATGGCTAAACCATACCCTTTTCTATTTAGCAATTTCAAATTATACCCATAAATAATATATATACAATTCCCAAGCACATGATTAATCTTTTCGTAGGCTTGGGAATTTTAACAAACGGAGAAATTACGGATGCTAATACCACGAAAATCAAAGCATCCCAACTTCCTACTGAAACTTTTATAAAAACTGCAATACAAAGGCAGATAAATAATATATTTTCTACTAGCTTTTCAAATCCGTCCGCATCATTAAACCAATCGATTATTTTATGTATCATATTAAATAAATATCAACAAAATTTATCTAAAATTCAATAGTAAAACTACAACCGTTAAAAAGTTATAAAGTTTAAGGGTAACTACTGACTTACTATAGACGAATAACATATTTATACTTACACTATAAACATAAATTTAAGTACATACACATAAATTAAAAGTATGAGAGTAGTTATTACAGAGAACGAATCGCTAACTCTACTGGGATTAAAGTCGATTATAGAAAGCCAACCGGATATGGAAGTAATTGCATCAGTTACTACCGCTGAAGATGGATTAGAAGCGATAAGGAATGGCGCAGATATTGCAATAATTGATAGCAGTCTGCAAGATATTAACGGTTTACAAATAGTAGATATAATTCAAGAAATGGGATGCCAGGTAGTAGTATCGGCACGGGGCTGTAGTCAAGATATATTAAGTGCGGCTATGCAGCATAATGTGGATTGCTTATATTTAAAAACCAGCAATCCAAGCTTACTTCCACAAGCAATTAGGTGTGCGTTTCATAAAGATTCTTGGATAGATCCAGAAATATCTAAAAATTTGATGAATTATTGGGCAAATAATCTCGATAGTTCTAATAGAAAAAGATATAAAAAAGGTAGAAGTAATTACGATCCCCTTACAAAAACTGAAGTAGAAATTTTAAAGTTAATAGCTTGCGGTTATTCTTATGAGGAAATGGCGAATATTACTTACATAACACTTGCTACTATCAGATGCCACGCAAACTCCATTTACTCCAAGTTGGGTGTTAATAATAGAGTTCGAGCAATTATCAAAGGAATTAAACTAAAATACTTAGATATATCCGATCTCAAAGATACCGATGTAGAAGAAGCAATCAATTCCCAAGCAGTAGCTATTTAACATTAATTAAGCAGTTCCCATTCAATTTAGAAGAATGCTTTTGACAAGATTCTATTTCTTTCATATTCTTACGGACTACTTCAGAAGCTAATTTCCCTTCATCAGATTTAAGCCATTCAACTAGCTTCACCTCTTCTGGCGTTAGTCTTGGCGAAATTGAACCACCACTACCTACAATAGTCGAGTAAGCACTAAATCCTATTCCACTACCAATAAAAGCTCCTAAAGCCAAAATACCCCCCACAATAGCAGCAGCCCACATTGGTTGTAAGGAAATTGCGCCTTTATTAATATTAGAAGCAATACCCTTAGCTTTTGGTAAATCCAACATTGCTTCTCTTATCGCTTGATTAACCCATGCTTGAGATGTAGCTTTAGTAGCATCAGAAAATCCAGATAGCTTACTATCAAGCATTATCGACCATGCAGCACTCATTCCATCAAAGGCTGCTAATACTTCATCAACTTTAGCCTCATACTTACCTAAAGTTGCCATAATCTGGAACATAGGATCATCTGGAGATATTCCTAGTTGACCTACAAGTTCATTAATTCGCTCTTTTTCTTCTTCAGAATATCCCTGGAGTAAATCTTCCTCTGTAGTATTCATAATTTTTTCTAAAATATTTCTTCTGCTTCAATAACTGGCTGCGAATAAATCCCTAGATATTCAGATACCAAATTATTTGATAATAACTGCTGATTAAAACTCTTCATCCATCTATACAAGTACGAACGATACAACAAAAATAATCTGGAAGAATTACACGCTTCTTGGTAGGGTATATCTAAACTATCAATCGCTTGATAAACATTTTGCTGCAATTGATCTAAGGTAATTGTAATTCCACCTAATTGATAAAGCTGCTGCGATACTTCTTTCTCAAATTCAATAAAGTACTTATCAAAACAAAGATTCTTTACTACAACATATTTCGCAAGATTACCCGAATAATCCATTATTTGTTTGAGGTAATAAATACAGTCAAAACGATGAGAAATAGGTTGTAAAAAGGTGACTTGCCACCCCCTACAAGCAAGTTGTTCAAAAAAATAACAATCTTCTATTTCTGAGAGCATCTCGCTTACATATTGCCCTGGCATATCTACAAGTATTACCGAAGCGTCCACTTCTTCAATATCATCAAGAATTAGGTCGGTGTTACCCTTAAAAAAGTTTAGGTTATCGCAAACTGGTATGTATTTGTGATAACCTTTAAACTTATCCCTTTTATCAAAATCATACAAGACTGGAGATTTGTTTTGAGAACGTAGTAAATCTACTAGTAATTTTAAACAAGTAGATTTACCAACGCGGGCATCACCAGTCGCAATGATAACCCGCTTATATCCTGCATTAAGCATTCTTTAATCCTAATAAAGGTAGTGCAGGTTCAATTGCTTTTTTAAAATTTTTAGTCCAGCCCTTCGTTCTTCCTTCTACAGATATTTTGTTACCCGGTTTCATCGCATCTTCAAAAGTCAACTCTTTGTCATCGATGTAATCAAAAGCGTGTTCGATTAATTCGGGCATCTCTATTTCGCAAATACAGTTCCCTTCTTCAAACATTTTCTTGCGAATTTTTGAATCATTATAACGACGGAAATCTGCTTCGTCACCATAAAATGCATTCTTGACTATTAAATAGTCAACACTAGAACCGGCTACTGCATAAAGCTGCTCTAGCTGGGTAACACAATCTTTAACCCTACTAAATACTACGACCATAGTTGTACGAATTTTTAATCTGTCTTCTAAGGTAGAAAATAAATCCATCTCCTTGATAAAGTTAAAAAAGAATTGATTTGACTGCGCTGGTAAATCTATGAGTACTTTTTCTCCACTTTTTATGGGTTCCTCTCCTTCTTGAGTAACTTGTTCTGCTAATATATCGATAAATTCATCCAATTTATTAGCATTAGTTACATCAGTTTCTTGAATATCTAAACCAGATTTACCGTAAAATCGTTTAACTTGCGGGTTAGATTTGTCTGCCTCAAATACGCTTGGAATTTCGTTTTGCATTAAATATTCATGTAAAATACCTCTAGCAAAAGTTGACTTACCTACGCCGCCTTTGTCGCCAGTAACAATCACTAATCTATTAGGAAGTGGCTCTGACATTAAACCAACAAGTTTGTTGAAAACCGGCTTTGCAGCTGTTGCAGTTGACATCGTAAAACTCCTTAATTATTTAATGAATTTTGATTTAATAACAGATTTACGTACCCATGCCATGAATCCTCTGGCAACTTGAGAACGAGAAGATTTCAATAGCTGATGAATAGTCGTAGCAGGAAACGTCGTTACTGTTGTAAATTTACCATTCACATATACGCTACGCTCTTGGTATTCCCCAAAAGCAATACAGTCAGAAAATTCACGGAAATTTTTATATTGGGGGAAAAATACTGAAAATATGTCATAGGCGACAACTTCCAAACCGCTAGGCATATTGACAAATCGAAATACGAATCCATCTGGATGCTCGCACTCTCTTAAATAAAGTAGTTTGGACACTTTACATTTAGTCGTTCAATCGATAATTCCCAGTATCAAGCTAAGTACTTAATTAAGAATCAGATAAAAGTACTATTTTACTTCTAGATAAAATTACTTAGAGCCAAAAAACCTTTATAGATAGTTAATTATTTATATCTAGTATTTTTAGAGGATGCAGAAAATACCCAAAAGCGAGAATATACAAATAAATACACAGGACTTACGCAAGCGTCACAAAACTTGGATGGTGCCGTAAACAGATCATCTTATTATTGCGTGAATAAATCAGTCAGTGTACAAGCACCCTACAAAAAAATGTGCCAGTTACGTAAGTCCTAATAAAATAACATCTACCTCCAAGGATAAAAAATAGTGATAATATCAGAATTAGCACCTACCTTACGTGACACAGTTAAATTAGGTGATTTTCAAATTAGAATTTACCAATTCCCAATTGACTATCGTAAAAGGAATCATCTCTACAATTCACGGTTCTTTTTAAACAAAGAAGAAGTCGCTAAAATAATCAATCAGACAACCACAAAATTAAATATATTCATGGGTGCAGAAGAAAAAAGAATGGAACATGGCATTCCAAGGCACCAAAATAGTTTACCCTCTTTAGAAATCAAAGGAAGCTCCAAAAAAATAGAACCAATATTACTACACACAGCATCATTATTCTGGTTGCAGCACGCTATGCTAAACAACAGCATTGCATTCAAGTTATCCCGACAAATAGCATCAAAATCTCTTGAAAGCAGAGCATTGGAGCTATTTGGTAACAAAGATGTAAAAATAAATCACAGTTCCTGGCACAATTTTTCGCGTACGTCTAAAACTAAAACTTCTACCAAATCTTTCTTACAGCAGGAATTAGAACCACCTTGCAGCAGCGAAGTTTTTGATAAAGATGGAAATCAAGTGTATCTTCTAAACGATGCGATCGCACTTGTTAGTAAAGTACTAAATTGCAGCTTCGAGGAAGCAAAACATAAAATCTATACTTCAACTGATGTTAAAGTTTCGTTCAAACCAAGACTCTGCGTAATTAAGTCCCCACTAATAAGTAAGGAACAGAATCTCAAGCTTTTACAATACTTTCTGAAAAAATAGTCTCCATAGCAAATTTTTTTACCTCCAAAGTATTACCTATGGAGGTTTTCACGTTTTTATCAATAAATATCAATTTAAAAATAAAGATTATGTAAAGTAAAGAATACATTTCTGAAACCACGTGACACTAACTTTCAGACTATGCCAATATGAATAGAAATATTATAAATCCTATCAACACAATGTCCGATACTATAGAAAATACAATTGCGGATTCTTTTCGCGATTGTAATTTAGATGCTACTGTAAAAATACTAAATTTCTCCTTCAATCTACTTGAAGCCCAAGAATCCTTAAAAAGATCTGACTATATAGCAAAAATCGAAGCTATGGGCTTAAAGAAAAATAGCCCAGAACTAAGAACTCATTTAAAGATTGCACGTATATTTTCTGAATTTAAAAGTAAAACAGAAATTCTCAAAAATATTCTACCAAGCACAATATATAAGCTTACTCAAAAAAGATACACGCCTGTTATAAAATTACTTTTATGCAGCAAAAGCGCAGTATCTCAAGCTGACGTAGAAGATATGATGAGCCGAGTCAGAGATAATAAAAAGGCTACATCAAAAGGGTGGAACATAGATAATAAAGGAAATAGATACCTAAAAACTGAAGTTCCTAGAATCTATGATGAGCAGGCAGGAGAAGCCTTGCTTTATTTTGAAACAACAGGATTAAATAGAACAGAAATAATTTCCGCTGCTCTTAAAATAGTTTGCGGAATATCGAAAAACACTGGTAAATCTTTACAAAATATTGCTAGCGAAAGCAACGTAGAGGAGATAAAAGCCGAAAATCATTCTCCACAATCAGATAACACCGAAGAAACTCCCCAAACTTGGAAAGAATTCCAAATCAATGTATCTCGCAATAGGCTGATAAGAGATAATCTCATTCCTGACATTAATAACGATATTTATCAATCGATAACTAGATTAGCTTGCCAAACAAAGGAATATTCTGAATTAATCAAAAATTTAGAAAATCAAGAGTACAGTTCAAATGAAGATGAAATATTTCAAGAAGCTATTATCAAT
>JBCBQE010000397.1:0-6305 GCA_039820385.1 Cyanobacteria bacterium J06635_10 | reverse complement strand
CATCAACCACTAATATATTGACTTTATCATTTTGATTTAAATACATTTTTTGCCTAAAAATATGTCATTAAATCAAAATGATAAAGTCAATATATTAGTGGTTGATGATACTCCAGATAATTTGCGTCTTCTATCGGCAATGTTAACAACACAAGGTTATGAAGTTCGCAAAGCTCTAACCGGGCAAATGGCATTAAAGGCTTGTGAAAGTCTACAGCCGAATTTAATTTTACTTGATATAAATATGCCCGAAATGAATGGGTATGAAGTTTGCCAACAATTAAAGGCAGACAAAAAAACTTCTGAAATTCCGGTAATATTTATCAGTGCTCTTGATGACGTATTAGATAAGGTAAAAGCCTTTGATGTGGGAGGCGCAGATTATATAAGTAAACCTTTTCATGCAGCAGAAGTTATATCACGAATAGAAAATCAAATTAATTTACGTTCTTTACAGATAAAACTACATCAAAAAAATGTCTTATTACAAAAAACTTTAGAAGAGTTGAAAGCAGCACAAGTGCAGAAAATTCAAAATGAAAAAATGTTTGCTTTGGGACATTTGGTAGCAGGTATTGCTCATGAAGTTAATAATCCGGTTAGTTTTATCTATGGAAATTTAGAGTATGTTAGCGAATATGTACGGGATTTGATCAATTTAATACAAACGTATCAGCAGGAATATCCACATCCAACTAAAAAAATTCAGAAAATACAAGAAGAGATAGACCTGGATTTTTTGATGAACGATTTAGAATCCCTTATGGGTGCTATGTACAGAGGAGCGGATCGTATACGTTCAATTGTACTAGCCCTGCAAAACTTTTCTAGACATGATGAAACTTCTTATAAGCAAGTTAATATTCATCACGGTATAGATAGTACTCTTATAATGTTGCAGCACAGACTTGAAAAAAACAGTTATCGCAATGCAACAATTAAAATTGTTAAACAATATAGCTCACTACCATTAATCTACTGCTACCCCAGCGAACTCAATCAGGTGTTTATGCATGTGCTAAATAACGCGATTGATTCTTTAAACGAACAAGCTAAAAATAAATTAGAAGACTTAACATTTACTCCCACTATCTCGATCGCCACTTCTAGCATCGAGTACGATACTCTGTGCGTCAACTCTCGTGCGGCGAGTTTTGCCAGAATTTCTATTGCCGATAACGGTACAGGTATACCAGACGAGGTTCGTAAAAATATATTCGATCCTTTCTTCACCACTAAGCCTGTAGGAAAAGGTAGCGGATTGGGATTATCTATTTGTTATCAAATTATAGTACAAAAGCACTCAGGAAAAATTCTTTGCGATTCGACTTCCTCAGAAGGTACAGAATTTATTCTTGAAATTCCGATCGAACAATTGCAATCAAATTGAAGATTTACTTCATCTATTTCTCAGTCACGTAGCATAATAGAGATGTGACTGATTTGTTTAACCCCTTACTATCGCTATTTGAAGGTCACTGGTTCAAGCTGATTTGCGGAGCCAGCTTTCAACATCTGCCTGCGGTTAGAAGTTTAACATTAGCTTATACGCTAGCTGGTGCTGACTGCATAGATGTGGCTGCCGATCCAGCGGTTATTGCTGCAGCTCGAGAAGGGCTAAAAGCTGCTGCTTCTTTGGCTGCTTCTGCTCAAAAACGAGGCTTTAGCTATCAAGGAACACCCTTACTGATGGTTAGCCTAAACGATGGTGAAGATCCTCACTTCCGCAAAGCAGAATTTGATTCCACAAAGTGCCCTACTTTATGTACTCGGCCATGCGAACGCATTTGCCCCGCACAAGCTATTACATTTAACAGTATCAAATACAACCATACAGGAGTTTTGTCCGACAAGTGCTATGGCTGTGGTCGTTGCGTTCCAGTGTGTCCGTATGATAAGATAGTTACAGTATCTTCTGCAACATCTATTGGAGCAATCGCACCATTGATACTGAAACCTGGGGTAGACGCTGTAGAGATTCATACGAATGTTGGGCATTTGGCGGAATTCAAGAAATTGTGGCAAACAATTTCGCCATATATTGGGCATTTGAAGTTATTAGCCATCAGTTGTCCAAATGGCGAAGGAATAATTGATTATCTACATAGTTTGTATGATGCGATCGCCCCACTTGATTGTGTGAATATATGGCAAACCGACGGTAGGTCAATGAGTGGTGACATTGGCTCGGGTACCACACTAGCTGCCGTAAAATTAGGTGCCAAAGTATTGAGAGCAAAAATACCAGGATATGTGCAGTTGGCAGGTGGTACGAATAGTTACACCGTGCCAAAATTGAAAGCAATGGGATTATTAAAGGAATTAGCTCAGCCAAGAAGTGAGACGATAGGAGAGAATAGTGTTATCTCTCATACACAAACTTCTTCGGATTCAATATCCATTGCTGGTGTTGCTTATGGTAGCTATGCCCGAAAACTGCTCTCACCAGTTCTTGAACAGTTAGAAGAAAAGGAGGTGAATAATTCCGGTGTCAAAGTAAATACTCGCCTGGAAGAAGAACCAACATTGCTTTGGCAAGCAGTATCGCTCGCTGATTCATTAGTTTCTCAGCTCAAATCATATTAAGAGCCCCATTACGAGCCTTGGCTCGTCCCCTATCTCTCAAAACGTCACCATAAAAAGCATGACGATTACAGACGATCTCCGAAAATTATTAGTCATATTGCCCCAAGACTTGCGGCAGATGCTCGAACAGCATCCTCAAAGAGATAGTTTAGTAGAAGTAGTCTTGGATCTGGGTCGTCGCCCAGAAGCGCGTTTTCCTTCTGGAGCCGAATATCTAAGCGAAATACCTATTACGCAGCAACAGATAGATGATTGCATTGTGCGAGTGGGAACTTTTGGCGCAGATAATCGGGCAGGAATAGAGCAAACTTTACATCGGATTAGTGCTATTCGTAACCGCACCGGCAAAATTATAGGTTTAACTTGTCGTGTGGGACGAGTAATATATGGAACGATTAGCACGATCCGTGATTTAGTAGAAACTGGTCAGTCAATTCTCATGCTGGGTCGCCCAGGAGTGGGAAAAACTACTGTTTTAAGAGAAATTGCCCGCGTTTTAGCGGATGAACTTGACAAAAGAGTAGTGATCATTGACACGTCAAATGAAATTGCCGGAGATGGTGATGTTCCCCATCAGGCAATTGGAAAAGCAAGACGGATGCAGGTTGCTCATCCAGATCAACAGCATCAAGTAATGATTGAGGCAGTGGAAAACCATATGCCCGAAGTCATTGTGATTGATGAAATTGGTACGGAATTAGAAGCATTAGCATCTCGAACTATCGCCGAACGTGGCGTGCAGTTAATTGGTACGGCACATGGTAATCAAATAGAAAACTTGATAAAAAACCCCACCCTTTCGGATTTAGTGGGGGGTATACAAGCTGTGACGTTGGGAGATGACGAAGCCAGACGGCGAGGCTCTCAAAAAACGGTTTTGGAACGCAAAGCGCCTCCTACTTTTGAAATTGCTGTGGAAATGCCAGAAAGGCAGCGCTGGATAGTTCATGAAAATGTTGCTGATACTATAGATAATCTTCTAAGAGGAAGACAGCCTAGCCCGCAAGTGAGAACCATAGATGATAACGGTAAAGTGACAATCACCCGTCAGTTAACCGCTATTAATGGTGGTGCTTCACAAACACAGAGAGGAGAAGAAACTTTTCGCGGGCGAAACTCTAGCAGAGCCAATGGCTGGAGAGCATCTGGGCAAATGCGTCCTTTAGTGCCACTCAATGCCGAATACCAAAATGGTAACGGCTCTGGGCGCAGTGAATTTGACCGTTTATTGGATCAATCTTTCAATAACTCTAATGGGTTTGAGAGAAATGGCGATCGTAACTCCGGCCCCAACGGTGAGGATTTACCCCTACATATTTATCCCTACGGCGTTAGTCGCAGCCAATTAGATCAAGTAGTAGGAGTACTTCATTTGCCCGTAGTGTTGACAAAAGATATTGATAGTGCGGATGCAATTTTAGCGTTGCGATCGCATGTCAAAAACCACGCAAAACTAAGGCAGATGGCGAAAGCCCGCCAAGTGCCAATTCACATGATCAAATCGAGTACTATCCCCCAAATTACTCGTGGCTTACGTCGGTTATTAAATATTGACGAGCCGGAAGCCGGCGACGAGCGTGAATTGCAATTATTTCTCCATAATGGTAGTGATGATGAAATTGACGCTCTCGAAGAAGCAAGACTTGCGGTAGAGCAAATTGTAATTCCCAAGGGACAACCTGTGGAATTACTGCCTCGATCTTCGCAAGTGCGTAAAATGCAGCATGAATTAGTCGAGCATTATCGACTTAAATCAAACAGCTTTGGGGAAGAACCAAATCGGAGGCTAAGAATTTTCCCAGCCTAATTTTTCCCTATCTCTATATTTTTCCAACATTCAGCACAACAAACCCCTTCTTCCTTTAGGTAGAGGGGGATTTTGATTACTTTTCCGAATTACAGACAAGAATACTATCATAGCAGATATTTAAGAGAAAGTTAATTAAAAATTAGAAAATGTTTGTTTTTTGGTTAATTTTTTGATTGGTAGATCGAAATATCTGGCGATGGTTCAGAAAACTTGGCGGTTGAAATAAGATAATAATGGATCGTATTCTTAAAAAGCCAGGTTTCTCGAGCGCTTTGAATCGCGACGATTGACAATCGGCAGGTTTTCAATTCACCCAGAGCAAAAAAACAAGCAATGCATCCCCACATCTGGTATCCCTTCACTCAAGCAAAAACATCTCCTCCACCTCTAAAGGTAAAATCTGCTCAAGGAATTTGGTTGGAGTTAGAAGATGGCCACAAAATAATGGATTGTATTTCTAGCTGGTGGGTAAATCTTCACGGGCATTCCCATCCCAAGATTGCTGAAGCAATTTATCGTCAAGCGATGGAATTGGAACATGTTATCTTTGCCGGATTTACCCACCAACCAGCAGAAAAACTCGCAGAAGAATTAGTTAAGCGACTTCCTGAAGGATTAAACCGAGTTTTCTTTTCGGATAATGGTTCCACAGCTGTGGAAGTTGCCCTGAAAATGGCCTATCAATATTGGGTAAATCAAAATCAACAGCGTCAGAAGTTCATTGCTTTTGAAGGAGCGTATCACGGCGATACTTTTGGAGCAATGTCTGTATGTTCGCGTTCGATTTTTAACCAAGTATTCTCCAGTATGTTGTTTGAGGTGGATTTTTTACCTTTCCCTGAGACTTACATCGGCGATACTTCTGTTGAAGAAAGGGAAGAAGAAATTTTAACTATATTTAAAGAAAAATTACAGCAAAATCCTCAAGAGTATGCTGGCATTATTATTGAACCTCTGGTACAGGGTGCTGGCGGAATGCGGATGTGCAGACCAGAATTTTTACGGAAATTACAGCAATTAGTTGAGCAATTTGATACTTTATTGATTTTTGATGAAGTGATGACTGGGTTTGGTAGGGTTGGAGATTGGTTCCCCAGCATTAAAACTCAAGTTACACCGGATATTACTTGTTTATCAAAAGGGATTACGGGGGGATTTTTACCTTTATCAGTTACTGTATGTTCGGAGAAGATTTACGATGCTTTTTACAGTGACAATCCGATAAAAACTCTATACCACGGACACAGTTATACGGCCAATCCTTTAGGTTGTGCGGCTGGGTTAGCTTCTTTAGAGTTGATGGTTGAAAATCAACCTGTTTTCAGCAGTATGGAAGCTAAACATTTACAATATCTGGAAATTTTACAGGAAAATCCCAAAGTCGAAAAGTTGCGAGTAACGGGTACAATTGCGGCGATGGATATTGTAAACAAGCAAGAATCTGGGTATTTAAATAAGGTTGGAATGGAAATTCGAGAAAAAGCTGTGGAAAAAGGTTTACTTTTACGTCCTTTGGGAAATGTACTTTATATAATGCCGCCTTATTGTATTACTGATGAGGAATTATGGTCGGTTTATCAAGGGATTTTTAGTATTTTGGAAACGATTTAAAATACTAGTTTAGCAATCAAGATTGTAAATATCAAATTCCCAAATAATTCCGCTAAACTTATTCGCTTTAAAATGATTAACTATACAGTTTATACGTGATATTTTACAAGTTAATCTATATGAATGTGGTATCTCTATTTTCAGGTTGTGGAGGATTAGATTTAGGCTTTCATCAAGCTGGATTTAATATTATTTGGGCAAATGAGTATGACAAGTCGATATGGGATACTTATGAATTTAATCACTCTAATACGCATTTAGATAAAAGAGATATAAGAAAAATCGCTCCAAATGATAT
>JBCBQE010000396.1:0-6325 GCA_039820385.1 Cyanobacteria bacterium J06635_10 | reverse complement strand
ATTGGAATGTTGTCCAAAGTACTGGGGCAATATTTCTTGAAATCACTAAAGATACAGATGATGACAAAAAATTTGATACAAAAAGTTATATCCGAGTAAATTTAGATAATCCCAGTATAGGTAAAGACATTATTCCCAATCAATTGAGTGTTATCTGGAGTAATTTGCTGTAAGTTTCTCCCTGAAAGATCGGAAAGATATCCAATTGTTGCATCTTGATAATCTAACTTACCATCTATATTGGTATCTTTTTCAATAATTCGATACAACCAAAATTTTTTGACTGGTTTTCCTATTGCTTTTTTTTCGATTAAATCAAATGATTTAATAATTGCTTTTTTATCTAATAAAGCATTTGTAGAAGCATCTTTCTTAGAATAAAAGATGATATTATATATATTTTTTCTATTTTCATAGCTACGCGAAGTTTTATTTAACCAGCTTTTTTCTCCTTGATTAGCATCAGGAAATATACTAACTGGAATCATTAAATAATCTGTTTCTTTTTTTATAATCAACTTACCGTAAACAAGATTAGGTTGTAGATTCTGCTGTGCATTTGCTTGCGACTGTTCTGTTTTTCTCTCAACTCTAGCGTTACATGAAAAACAAAGTGTAGCTAAAATAATACTTGCAAAACTTTTTCTTAAAAAGTTATAGTAACTCATAAAATTAGACCGCAGGGTATATGTATGCTCTATTTTATACACTGCTTCTAAATCGTCAACTAATTTCAGATTTTGGATTTAAAACGATTGGTTTAAGAGATTAAAAATTGGCAAGACGGCTGCTCATGCCAAAACCGTCTTACCGGGAGTCATTTATTTTTAATCTAAAATCTAAAATCAAAAATCTAAAATCGTTTTATTTTGCTTGTTTATACTAATGTTAATCCTCAACTTGTCCTTGACGACGTATATTGAGAATATCGCTCATTTTTTTGATTTGGTTGAAAACTTGTTCTAATTGTTTTTTATCAGATACTTCTATTCCTAAGTCTATTAACGCTGGTTGATTGATGGCGGTTTTGACATTAGCATGGGATACGTTGATTCCTTGGTCGCTTAAACGAGATAAAATATCTTTGAAAACTCCAACGCGATCTAAAGCTTCAATCTGCACCTTGACGCTATAAGTTTGATGATGACGCGGTATTTCCTGAGTATGATTCCAGCTGACAGGTACTAAACGCTCACAACTCGTATGTTTGAGGTTGTGACATCCTTGCCGATGAATGCTTATTCCCCTACCCCGGGTAACTACACCGATTATTGGCTCTCCGGGAATGGGATTACAACAACCCGCGACATAATACATTAACCCTTCTACACCAATGATTGGTGAATTGCTGCTACGAGTATTGCTAGTGTTTCCTTCCCGCAATAGTTTTGATGTGGATGTTGGTAAATTGGAAAGAATTTCATTCAAATCTGTAGCTGCTGGCTCTTGAAGTTTGACAATTTCTCGCCACCGATTTAAAACTAAGTTCAAGGTGACTTCACCGTAACCTAAAGCTGCAAGCAAGTCGTCAACGTTGTGGTAATTACATTTATCTGCTACTGTTTGCATTGGTTCAGATTTAAGTAAGCTTTCAAAACCAGATTTACCCAACTCTTTTTCTAATAATTCTCTACCACGGGCAATATTTTCTTCTCTACGCGAACGTTTGTACCACTGTTTGATACGATTTTTCGCCGCTGAGGTTGCCGCAAAGTTCAACCAGTCTAAACTCGGATGACTATTTTTCTGGGTGATAATTTCAACAATGTCTCCATTATCTAATCTTGTGGAAAGCGGTATCATCCGTCCGTTAATTTTTGCTCCCGCACAATGGTTACCGACTTCAGTATGAATGCGATACGCAAAATCCACTGCGGTAGATCCAGGACTCAATGCCACCAAATCTCCCTTAGGGGTAAATACATAAACGTCGTCTTCAAACAAGTTGTCTTTGATACTTTCTAAATATTCTTGAGCATCTTTGAGATCATTTTGCCATTCAAGTAACTGTCGCAACCAAGTAAATTTTTCATCTGCTGCAGTCATTTGAATATTATTAGAACCACCTGTTTCTTTGTATATCCAGTGGGCTGCTATGCCGTACTCGGCGACATGGTGCATTTCTAATGTACGGATTTGTACCTCTAAAGGGCGGCCCCACGGACCTATTACCCCGGTATGTAATGATTGATAACGGTTGGGTTTGGGTAGTCCAATATAATCTTTAAATCTACCAGGAATCGGACGAAAAGAATCGTGAACTAATGCTAAGGCACGATAGCATTCTTCGTTGCTTTTGACAATAATTCGCAGGGCTGCTAAATCGTAAATTTCGTTAAATTCTTTATTTTGACGCTGCATCTTCTGATAAATGCTATAAAGATGCTTGGGACGACCTGATAAATCTACGCACTCAATTCCTGCTTGTTTTAAACGAGAGCGTAAAGTTTCGGCTACTTTGGCTAATCTCTCTTCTCTATCTGCTCGTTTATCGGCAACTAACTGCTGTATTTCACGATAAGCATCTGTTTCGAGATATTTAAACGCTAAATCTTCCAAATCCCATTTGACGTGCCAAATACCCAAACGATTGGCTAGAGGAGCAAAGATTTCGCGAGTTTCTAAGGCTTTGGCGCGACGCTTATGCTCCGGCATGACTTGTAGGGTTCGCATATTATGCAAGCGGTCTGCCAACTTTACAACTATAACGCGAATATCTTGCGCCATTGCCAAAAACATTCGTCGAAAGTTCTCTGCTTGACTTTCTGTTTTACTCTTAAAATTAATTTTAGAAAGTTTCGTAACCCCTTCTACTAAGCGTCTTACCTCTTCTCCAAACCTTTCTTCTATTTCTTCAATTGTAACTTCTGTATCTTCAACTACATCATGTAAAAACCCAGCTGCTATCATAACAGGGCTACCCCCTAAATCCCGTAGCAAATCGGCAACGGCAACGGGATGGCAAATATATGGTTCCCCAGATTTACGAAGCTGGCCTTCATGGAGGCTGTAAGCAAATTTAAATGCCCGACAAATTAAATCTTTATCGGCATCAGAATGGTCATTTTCTATATTACCAACGCATGTTGAATGCAAACAATCTTCCAACCATTCCGGAAGGGTAATATCAACTTTGAAATCTACAACTGTACTGTTCATATTTGAATAAAGAGGTAAAGGATTTAAATGGGATACACGACGCAAACGGCATTGCTGTCTTTGCGATGCTGCTTTCATTGCTAAGGATAAGTTTGCTAATTTGAAAGGATTTTGTTCAAATAGCAATGTTTTTCTGATCAAATAAGTGTTTCGTATCATAATTGGGTAAAAGGGTAACGGCAAAGGGCACCTCAATTATTTACTTGAGGCGATAAAGGCGAAAAATTTTTAAAGATTAGATAATTGTATGAGATAAAATTCTTGACATTAATACTATCTCAATAAACATTACTTTATGTCTCTCAATAAACAGAAATATCGCACATTTAAAACGAAGTTGCAGCAATTGCGTGATGATATCTCCTCCAATGTAACGAATGGCTCGATACTCCGCCAGTCTATGGCATCTTTGCAAATGTATTTTCGTACTGAGATTGTACCTTTGACTACTCAATATCCTAGGGAGCAATCTTACCAGACTGAAATGAGTAAACAGTTAAGGCTACTGCAAATAGATGCCATGTTTTTTCAAGGAGCGCGACAATCTGACACGGCTATTGGCAGAGCAAATGCCCTAACCGAACGATTAACAACCCTGATTGGATACTGCGATGCCATTCTCAAGATGGGTAAAGTTGCAGATGATGGGCACTCTTAAAAATTTTTTCTTTAAAAAAAGCCTTTAAGGCAACCCTTGACGAATGAAAAATTAAAAAGTAAATATTAATCAATTAAATCAACAACTAGGAGTATTCTCTTACACATAGATTTTCCTTTCTAAAAAGAAAAACCATTGTAAAAGTTTGACGTTGGCTAAATATAATTTCAGCACTTGTACTCGTAGAGTGGTGTTAAGCTTTCAAGATGATATTAACATTTTTCCCGGATATTTTGGCAAATAGGTCTTATTTACATGAAAGATTTTTTGCCGTATCCCCGATTAATATCTTCTCTACTGGTTATTTCTACGCTCATTAAACAAAAATTCAGAGTAAAAGCATTTTTTCTTTGTTGAAAAATATTGATAAGTAGTCTATTTGAACGGGTACGATATTTTTACTTTCAAAACACAAGTGTAGTTGATAATACTATTTTGGGATTCACAGAATTTACACGAGTAATGTACAAAGGTTGATAAAACGAATCTGGTAAAGTATAAAAAATTTGATTCGGAAAACGAATCATTTATAACTGATAGGACTGATAACTAATTATGAGTGATGTCTTATTCTCGATTGAAAATCTGCGTGTAGGGTATGCAACGAGCAGCGCGGAGGAGGAAAAATGGGCTGTAAATGATGTCTCTTTCGTCTTGCAGCCAGGTGAGAGGATGGGATTGGTAGGAGAGTCTGGTTGTGGTAAATCGACTTTGGGACGTGCTGCAATGCGTTTATTACCGCAGTCTACACGCATCGAAGGGCGGGTAATGTTTCAAGGGCGATCTGTATTTGATATGACCTCCGAGCAACTGCGTAAATTTAGGGGAGAAGCGGTAGCATTAATCTTTCAAGATCCGATGACGCGCTTAGATCCTTTAATGACTATCGGTAACCACTGTATAGAAACTCTCAAAGCCCACTCCCCCCAATTATCTAATTTACAGGCAAAAGAAAAGGCGATCGCTACTTTAGCTAAAGTAAACATTCCTGCCGACAGATGGAGTCAATATCCTCATGAATTTAGCGGTGGAATGCGTCAGCGGGTGGCAATTGCTTTGGCTTTATTATTGAATCCCAAATTAATCGTTGCTGATGAACCCACCACCAGTTTAGATGTCACCGTTTCCGCCCAAATTTTACAAGAATTGACGCGATTGTGCGCCGAAGAAAACATGGGATTGTTGTTGATATCCCATGATTTAGCAATGGTTGCTGAATATTGCGATCGCATTGGGGTAATGTACCAAGGAAAGATGGTAGAAACGGGTTTATCGTCTGAAGTATTCCAAAATCCGCAGCACGAATATACGCGATCGCTCCTGCAAGCAGCATTGCACATACAAACATTTTCTACGGATGAGCAAGCAGATATAAAAGAGGAATTATCAAGCAGTCTCAATGAAAAACCATCTAATGTAACGCCGTTGCTGAGTATTCAAAAACTAAAGCAGCATTATACTATCGAACCCAACTTTATCGAAAGAATATTCAAAGGACAAGGACAAACTATTAAAGCAGTAGACGGGATCGACTTAGAACTGTATTCAGGAGAAATTTTAGGATTAGTTGGCGAATCAGGTTGTGGAAAAAGCACCTTATCGCGGACAATATTGCAATTAATTCGTCCCACCGACGGTAAAGTTGAATTTAACGGTAAAGATTTAACCAGTTTGTCGCGTCAACAAATACGTTCCCAAAGGCGACAAATGCAGATGATTTTTCAAGATCCCCATGCTTGTTTAAATCCTACCATGACGGTAGGACAAAACATTGCCGATCCCTTAATCATCCATAATATAGCTAATCCCGGAGCAGCAAAAGAGCAAGTGTTGTGGATGCTAGATAAAGTTGGATTAAATCCATCAGAAATGTACTACCAACGCTATCCTTCCGACTTATCCGGAGGGCAACAACAAAGAGTTGCGATCGCGCGTGCTTTGATAACTCGTCCGAAACTGGTAATTTGTGACGAGCCTGTAAGTATGTTGGATGCCAGCGTACAATCGCAAGTATTAGATTTGATGTTGGAATTAAAAGCAGAATTTGAGTTGACTTATTTATTTATCACCCACGACTTATGGTTAGCGCGGTTTTTATGCGACAGAATCGCGGTGATGAATGGTGGTAAAATTGTTGAACTTGGCGATACACAAGAAATTTTCAGCAATCCCCAGCATCCTTATACTAAAACTCTGCTTGCTGCTGCACCATTGTTGGCAAGAGCTTAAGAAGAGTTAGGAGTTAGGAGTTAGGAGTTAGGAGTTAATCTATTTCCCACTCCTTATTCTCAAATCAGTTAATAGATTATCCTTCTTGTACAGTACCTTAGGTAACTATAGATCCTGAGAACCGTAAAGTTCAATAAATCTTTGACTCAAACGTAGAAAATGGCGATCGTTTACTTTACGTCTTATTTTTCTAAAAAATTCTGGATCTTTTTGAGATAGCTTGAGTAAATATACTTTATCTTCCCAAACTACAATGGGAGTTATGATTTGAAAAAGAAT
>JBCBQE010000395.1:0-6327 GCA_039820385.1 Cyanobacteria bacterium J06635_10 | reverse complement strand
GCACGAAGAATATATCTGCGACAAGATTATTTACACAATATTTTAATAGAAGATAATGTTTTACCTCATGCTGTTAATGCTTGGAAAATAGAAACACGTCGGGAAGGAGCGGAAGCTTATGATGAGTATGATGGAGTCATTGATTTACCTTTAGACTACAGTACGCGGGTATTTAGTGCATCTCAACTTACTGCTTTAGGTCAGTGTGCTTTTAAATGGTTCGCTAATAAGGTATTGAGAATACAGGAGTTAGAGGAAGCTGAGGAAGAATTAAGTGCTTTACTTAAAGGTAATCTTTATCATCGTAGTTTGGAATTAGCTTTATCTAATGTCAAAGATTTAACGCAAATTACGGCAAATTTAGAAGCTGCATTTTTACAAGCCGAAATAGATTCTCAACTACCAGTATTATCAGCTTGGGAAGCTCGAAGAAGCGAACATTTGAAAGTTTTAAATCGTGCTTGCAATCAACCAGATTTTTATCAGCAAGGAACAGAAATTTTACAGTTAGAAACCGAATTTACTGAGCAATGGAATGGTTTAAATGTCACTGGAAGAATTGATAGAATTGACCGTACTCCACAAGGTTTGGTTTTATTAGATTATAAAAGTGGTTCTTCATTACCACCAGGTATAAAAGATGAAGTGGGAAAAGCTAATGTAGATATTCAAATGTCTTTATATATGGATATTGCTAGTAGTTTATTTCCTGGAGAAACTGTTAGCGACGCTTACTATTATTCCGTGACTAAGGGAAAGAAAATTAGTAGAAAACAACCAAAACCAGAAACTCTTCAAACTGCTGCTGAAAAAATCAAAAAACATTTGGAACAAGGATATTATCCAGTAGAACCGGATGTTGACCAAAAATCTTGTAATTACTGTCCTTATGACTTAGTTTGTCGCAAGGGTTCTCGTCAAAGTCGTAAAGGAGGTGCTATATGAGTTTAACTTTACAACAGCAAGCAGCAGCTTATGCATCGGGTAGTGTCGCTGTAATTGCAGGAGCGGGTACTGGTAAAACCTATATGCTAGCTGAACGGTATCTTGATCATTTACAAGCTAATATTTCACCTCTAGAAATTGTTGCAGTTACCTTTACCGAAAAAGCAGCTTTTGAATTGCGATGGCGAATTCGTGGTTCGGTTTCTCAAAGGTTTCCTGAGCATCCCGATTTTTTAGCAGAATTAGAAGCGGCTCAAATTAGCACCATCCACGCTTTAGCGATGCGGATTTGTCAGGAACATCCCGAAGTCGCTGGTGTACCTGCTGATTTTACCGTTTTGGATGAGTTGGAAGGTTCGTTGAAAAGTCAACAGTGGTTGGATGAAGCTTTAGATACTTTACCAGTCCAACTTTACGAACAGGTTCCTTATTCGTTGATGTCTCAAGCTTTGCAAATACTGCTTGATGACCCCATTAGTGCTGAAAAAGCCTTTGCTCAAGATACAGGAAATTGGCAACAATTAGCACAAGATTTACAAAAAAAAGCATTGAATGAATTGTTGCAAAATCCGGTTTGGAATAGTTCAAAAGATATTTTAGCAAGTTATTGTGGTAAAGCTGGTGACAAATTAGAATTACAAACCCGTTTACCAGCATTGGAAGCAATCAATAGTTTAGAAATGGGGGGAAACCCGCAGGAAGAATTATCAATTATCAAAAAGTTAAAAATAAATATTGGTAGTAAAAAGAATTGGGTTGACGGAGGGTTCGCAGCAGTTAAAGAAAGCATCAAAGAATTACGAAATCTGGTAGAAAGTTTTTTCAAAGCTGGTTTAATTACTTTAGAAATTGGTATTGCTGATCAGAAATTAAAAGCTATGTTACCATCGCTTCGGGAAGCTTTTAATTTGGTACAGCAATATATTAATCGAGCCAAGCGAGTTGCGCGTGTTTTAGATTTTTCTGACTTAGAAGTTTATGCTTTAAGAGCTTTACAAGATATAAGAGTACAGTTTTATTACGCTCAACGTTGGAAAGCATTTTTAATCGACGAATTCCAAGATACAAACCCCGTACAATCAGAAATATTAAAACAATTAACCCAAAATAATTTATTAACAATAGTTGGTGATGCTAAACAATCAATTTATGGCTTTCGTCGTGCAAATGTAGATATATTTCTCAGTTGGTGCGATGAAATAAAAAATAATGGTGGAACACAAGAAATATTGAGTACCAGTTTCCGTACTCATAAATCTTTAGTTGACAATATCAATCATATATTTACACCATTACTAGGGGAATTACATCAAAATTTAGATGCTCATCGTGTAGAATCTCCGCATAATTATCCAGCAGTTAGAGTATTTGCTATTGAAGCAGAATCAAAAATTATCAAAGCTCAAACATTACGATCTGAAGCTGCACATATTGCAGAATTAGTTAAAGAAATGTTGGATAATCAAACCATTATTCATGACAAAAAGACTAATAAGTTGCGTCCCTTAGTTGCGGGAGATGTTGCTATTTTATCCCGCACTTGGGAGCCTTTAGAAGTTTACGGTGAAGCTTTAGAAAGTTTAGGAATTCCGGTTGCTAATCGTGGTGGTGGTAATCTATTAAGTACGCGAGAAGCTAAAGATGCTTGGGCTTTATTGCAGTTTTTAGCCGATACCAGCGATAGTTTAGCCTTGATAGCAGTATTACGCAGTCCATTTTTTGCGATTAGCGATAAAGTACTTTTTACCTTTATTCAAAATCAATCGGAAGAATCTAAAATCGACTGGTGGAAACAGTTAAAAAAATCGGATATTGCGGAACTACAGCGTCCGGTTCAAGTATTAAGTGAATTATTAAACCAAAGAAATTTAGAATCACCAACTCGACTTTTACAACTTGCAGACTATCTTACTGGTTACACTGCGATAATTATTAATTTACCAGGAGCAGCACGACGAGAAGCCGATTGGCGAGGTTTTTTCGATTTTGTACGTCAGTTAGAACATGGTAACAGCGATGTATTTGCAGTGGTACGTCGTTTGAAAAAATTAGCAGCAGCAGAGATAGAAATTCCCCGTCTCCCATTATCTACATCGAATGCTGTAGCTTTAATGACGATTCACGCAGCGAAGGGTTTAGAATGGTCGGTGGTTGTGATTCCAGATTTAACTCGTGTTAAACCCAGTAACAATAAAGTATTATTTTTTGAACCGAGCTACGGTGTAGCTTTGAAATTAGAAGACGAACAAGGCGAAACAATCAAACCAGTACTTTATACTTATTTAGAATATCTGCAAAAACAACAAGAAGAAGCAGAAACTTTACGGGTATTATATGTGGCTTTAACCCGCGCTCGCGACCAATTAATTCTTACAGCTAATAGCAAGAAAGGTGGTGGGTTGGAGTTATTAAAACCAGGTTTAGAAAATGCAGGAATTCCTATCAATATTATTCCTTTTGATGTGGATTTAGCAAAACCCCCAATTCTTCCAGAACCTCCTTTACTAAAATTACCAAGCGAGTTACTTATCGATTCCGTAGGTTCGGGATTATTTGAATTACCCGTCACAGCTTTAAGCGAATATGCTTTATGTCCCAAACGATTCAAATACCGTTTTATCCAAGGTCATCCAGGAATCGGAGCGGGATTTAGTACTGCGAAACAAATAGGAACGTTGACTCACTTAGCTTTAGAAAAAGATATTCGCGATATTGATATATTAGCTGGTCTTAACGATAATTTATCCAGGGAAGATTTAGAAACTGTTTTAGAATTAGCACAACGATTCGATGAAGTTGCAGATTTTACACCGTTTAAACAAGGAGAAAGAGAAAAGTCAGTTAATTTGAAGATTGGAAAATTAACCTTGAATGGAATTATTGATGTATTGGGAGAAAACTGGGTATTAGACTTTAAAACCGACCAAGAAACAGACCCACAACATCACCGTTTTCAACTTTGGGCTTATGCAAAAGCTACAGATAGTAAAACAGCCCATATTGCTTATTTACGTCATGATTATTTACATACTTTCGATACTTCTCAGTTAGAGGAAACTGGTAAAGAAGCTGAAGTATTAGTAGAGCAAATTTTAAATGAAAATTACTCAGCCATTCCATCTGATAAAAATTGTAGTTACTGTGCTTATGCTGAGATTTGTGAAGATAATTATCACCTATAAGCAGATAGTGATTTACTAACAGGATAAAATGCAAGATACAAAGATAGCTAATTATGAATTAATCTCCTCAAAAATCAGTAGTTTTTTTCCTCAAGCATTAGAACAATATCATCGTTTAATTATAGTCACCG
This sequence comes from Cyanobacteria bacterium J06635_10, assembly GCA_039820385.1. GTDB lineage: Bacteria > Cyanobacteriota > Cyanobacteriia > Cyanobacteriales > Nostocaceae > Rivularia. The sequence goes on along the minus strand of JBCBQE010000395.1, from coordinate 2,069 downwards.
TAAAAAAATAATTATCAAATCGATTTTCAGCAAGTTGCAGAATTTATCGAGGGTGAATATATTAACCTTAACCTAGAATTGAGTAAATTATTATTATAATTGACACAAAAACAAGGTTTACTTAAAGCAGAAAGATTACTGAAGCAAATTATTGAAAGTACAAATAGCCAAATAATATTTTTAGAACATTTAGAAATATTGTTTGATAATTCGCTTCAACTTGACCCTTTATGATGTCTACAAAAATTAGCACGTAACTATACTATAATTGCTATATGGAAGGGTAAAATTGAAAATAATCGTTTAGTATATGCCGAACGCGAGCATCCAGAATATAAAAGTTATTCTTTAGATGATTTTTTAGTGGTTAATTTAGAAGATTTAGAAGTTGATAGACTATAATTATCAGCAATGAAAGCCAGTAGTTGTTATGTCTGAACCATTGCAGTACGTTACTAATCAAGATGGAGAACGAGTTGGTGTGCTGTTAGATTTGGAGACTTACCAAAGACTAACAAACCCATCGGCTGAAGATGATGAAATTTTAACTGACTTAACTCACATCTTGCACCTGGAAAAATGAATGTCAAAACCGCAACTACGTGCAAGAGGAATCAATCTCTCAATATCAAGTAAAAGAAGAGACACAACGATTTTTGGAAAAAATGATTCAAGGGCAGTTTTAGCTGCCTCTCCCCAATCAGGTGGAAATGGTAACTGAGTCGATAAATAAGTCCAGTGGACTATAAAATGAGCAATAAAAGAAAGAATTAGCCAACGATACATTCCGATTAAAGTTTTTTGACCAAAACGATGTAAACCAAAACGATGTTTTGCAGTTTTAAACCACCCCTCAATCTGCCCTTCGGGTTCGCCAGTTGCTTTATGCCGGGGAACCCGTCCACCGCACTGGCTCACCATCTACGTTTTCCCCACCATTTGATTGTGCTAGCTTTTAAAGGTTTAGTAGATAAAACAAATCTTTTTTCGAGTATAGAGGTTTTCTCGTTTGAGATAATACCATGCACTGTACAAGGAAAATCTAAACCGACTAAATGCACCTGTTGTCCAAGTTTTGTGTAAATGCCTTAAAACTCTTCCGTCAACTAACTTACGGCTAATAGAAAGACCTGTGATAGCATGATATTTAAGCTTGCGGATACCATGTAAAAAATCTATGCTACCGAAAGCTGTATCAGCTAAAATCATCACCTGAAAGTGTTTGGTCAGTAGTTTTGGTAAAGCTTTAATTAATTTCAGCCCTAATTGTGCTTGTGAAGGTGTGCCCTTACCCCTCCAAACTCTGAAACTCCAAGGAATTCGCCACTTTCCGACAACCAGATATAACACTACCAGATGTAATCCTCGTTTATCGTTATAAACTGAGATTAGATGCTCAAATTCTTTAAATTTACCTCGTTTTTCAAGAGTTGTAAGGTCAACAATTACTTGTAAAAACGGTCTACGCCCTCTGCTTTCTTCATACAAAGCTTTTAAAACTACCTCTAATATTTGAGTGCGAATTTCACGAATTATCTTTCGTGTTGACCACGAGTTAAGATTTAAAAATCGACTCAAAGCACGCTTCTGATTTTGTTTTCGAGTGTTCTGGTAATGGATATCCTTGTGCTTCTAAAAATAATCCCAGCATTGTTTCAAGATTATCTTTCTGGTATTGCGTAGGCATCAATTCCTTGAGGGTGTAAACTAGCTCTTGGGCATGGGCAAGCATTTTATTGCTTAAAAAATCGATATTTCACGCCCTTTTTCTCACATTTTCTACTTTCTAAGCAAATCCATTATTTAAAGTTGGCGATAGCCCTTTATAGCGACGCTGAGTCCTTCGGACACGCTGCGCGAACGCGTATCGCACCGCAGCGATGATGCTTTTCATCATCGCTGCATCTTAGATAATTTGGAAAAAAATTACGTAATAATACTCTATTTTAAATTTATAAATAACTTTGCTGTACTTAATTTATACACTTCATTTATGGTTACATTTTGATACCCTTTATTCTGCTTTTAAGGGTTTACTGGGTTAGGTGCAAGATGTGAGTTAAGGTTAG
>JBCBQE010000394.1:0-6330 GCA_039820385.1 Cyanobacteria bacterium J06635_10 | reverse complement strand
CAATTTTAGCAGTACATCAGTCGGCGTATTGGGATTTGTCGTCACAGCTTGGCGGGTAGCCTTATCTTCACTCGATGCCAACTCCCGCAATAATTCCGGCTCCGCACCGGGATTTGCTGCCACCAACCTTCCCAGTTCTATACTTTCATAAGCAAGAGATCTAAGCTTATCGGGTGGAGTAGTTTCGTCAGCTGCAAGTTGTTCTGGGGTTGGGTACATTAGCGCTAACCTACCTCATGCGTAGATGTATTATTTTATTCTGCTATTTATAGTAATTTCTAGTAAAAAAGCTACATTTTCGCGCTTAGTAGTAAATTACTTTGACAAGTAATAAATAAGGGTTGTCTAAGTCACTTTATTAAAACGAGTGACTGCCGAAATACTTAGTAAAAATAACTTATATAGGTATGTAACATAGGAACGCAATATAAATTGCCTATTTTGTATATAGATGAATTAATATCTAAATTTCAGTAGTATAAATTTGTTATTAATTCTTAAATAAGTGTTTACAGCTACTAATTAATCTAGGTTTAAATAAAAACAATTATTAGCTATTTTACTTGAAATTGCTTAAATAAATAAGTCAACCTTGCTTGGTAAAATCTGGGAATGTTTGACAATATCAGGACTAAGGCTGCGTGTCACAAGACTCGGTTGGTGCGTGACACCACAAGCCTTATTATTGCGTTAACAATTAGTCAGTGTACAAGCACCCTACGACAAAATATGCCAGTTGCGTAAGTCCTAAATATCTGTAAATTTTTAGCTGAAAATTTCTCAAGCGACTTTGCTAATTGGCTGTTGGGAGTTGCAGGTTTTGCAAAGGGAACAAAGCCAGCACTAAGACTTAACAAATGAGAATATAGAAACCCGGATTCAAATTAAAATCGCCTCATCCACGGCGATTTTAAAAAACTTAGTTTTGAGGACAGATTTTATGCGCGAATCACCCATTTATGAGGAAATCTTGGAAGAAGGAATAGAAAAAGGTAAAGCCGAAGGAAAAGTCGAAGCTTTAGAACAAATCGCTATCAATCTAATTAACATTGGTATGGTTTTAGAAGACATATCGAGAGTAACTGGGTTATCGGTTGAAGAATTGCGGGTTTTGCAAAAATAAACAATTAAGTAAAAATTATTACATAATTACTTAATCATTAACTAGCCATTTACCAATAACCTGTTCAATAAAACTTCTCTCCCAACCTCAAAACCTTTTTAAACTCTTCCTCAGCGCCCTCAGCGACTCAGCGGTTAATTATTCTTATTTACCAAACGCAATAAAAACCTAAAGAATAAAATAAACTACTAAAAAACAACTATGACATTTGGCGAAGAGTTTAAACTACTACTGCGGGCTCGCTACTCATTAATTTACATTGCCACCCAGGAAGAAGAGCGTTTAGAAGCCGCAATTCGCTCTGAAGCCGCAAAACTTGGTAATCGTCAAGTCTACATTTGGGATTTTGTAGACGGTTATCAAGGTAATCCTAATGATGCGGGTTTCGGAAAACGTAATCCCCTACAAGCTTTGGAATTCCTGGAAAAGTTACATCCACCAGCACCAGCCGTGTTGATTCTCCGAGATTTTCATCGATTTTTAGATGATGTGGCGATTTCTCGCAAACTCCGCAATATAGCGCGTTTATTAAAATCACAACCAAAAAATATTGTCATTCTTTCACCGCGCATTGCTATTCCCGACGACTTAACAGAAGTATTGACAGTTGTTGAATTCGCTTTACCTAGCGCTACAGAAATTCAAACCGAAATCGAAAAACTCTTAGCCGCCACTAATAATTCTCTCCCAAATCAAGTTTTAAATGAATTAGTTCGTGCCGCTCAAGGCTTGAGTATGGAACGTATTCGCCGCGTTTTGTCAAGAGCGATCGCCCAAAAAGGTGAATTAGAATCGCAAGATGTGGAACTAGTTTTGCAAGAAAAACGCCAAACTATACGTCAAACCCAAATTCTCGATTTTATCCCCGCTACAGAACAAATTTCCGATATCGGCGGATTAGATAACCTCAAAGATTGGTTATTACGTCGGGGTGGTGCCTTCAGTGACAAAGCCCGACAATATGGTTTACCTCATCCTCGCGGTTTACTGTTGGTGGGAATTCAGGGAACTGGTAAATCATTAACCGCAAAAGCGATCGCTCATCACTGGCATTTACCTTTACTGCGTTTAGATGTGGGAAGATTATTTGGCGGTTTGGTAGGTGAGTCGGAATCGCGTACTCGCCAAATGATACAAGTATCCGAAGCCCTCGCACCTTGTATTTTGTGGATAGATGAAATAGACAAAGCCTTTTCTGGGCTTGGTAGCAAAGGCGACGGGGGAACTACTAGCCGAGTATTTGGTACATTTATTACCTGGATGGCAGAAAAAACCTCACCTGTATTTGTAGTCGCCACCGCCAACGAGATCCAAGAATTACCGCCAGAATTGTTGCGTAAAGGTAGATTTGATGAAATCTTCTTCGTCGGTTTACCTATCCAAGAAGAAAGAAAAGCCATTTTCAACGTGCATTTATCACGATTGCGTCCCCATAATATCAAAGACTACGACATCGAAAGATTAGCCTACGAAACACCCGATTTTTCCGGTGCAGAAATCGAGCAAACATTAATTGAAGCAATGCACATCGGCTTTAGCCAAAACCGCGATTTTATTACAGACGATATTTTAGAAGCTGCCAGTCAAATCATACCTTTAGCACGAACTGCCCAAGAAAAAATTGAGCAACTACGTCAATGGGCAGCTTCAGGAAGAGCACGTCTTGCATCTAAGCATAATCCTTTGAACGACAGGATTCAACAACAGTTGAAATAGCAGAGGAAAAACTGGAATAAGTAAAGGAAGCAAAGGAAAAATTACTACCTTTGCTTTTTCTATTTGCCTTTAGAATTAGATTTGCTAATAAGTCATAATTATTACAAATAGTTCGATCGTCATTGTTATAATATTAGTAAAATTTCACACTTTACGAAGTGGAAATTATTTTGTAATAACTACAGAGTTTTTTTATTATTAGACTGCTTTTTTGTGGTTAGTGGAAATTCAATACTTGTCGGTTAAGATACTTATTCTGCCTTTTTTCAAGGAAGTTTGGGGAATCTAAAAACTTTATTTGATTCCTTAACCGAGCAGTATTGAGTGGGAATTGAAATCGTTAGTTGTAATTACTCACGGGAATAATACTTACGCATTTTATTACTAGAAAATGGGTTATTGCGTAAGTATTAACTAATTTATAGTGTGACAATTTCCTTAAAAGGTAAGCTTTAAAACAAGTTAACTTGTGGTGTATCCGGCATCTCTATACAAATCGCCTTCCCCTGTATTTAAGGCTCCATATTGGAGTGCCTCAAAATAATTGGGATTAGTTGATTTTATTTTTATTTTGTCTGTTTGAAGGGCACCCTTGACGCACCTAAAAATCAACTTTGATAGATTACTTCCTGAAGTCGCGATCGCATGAAAAAAATACTCAATCACAGAGTATTTTTATTCACAAATAAATACATCAGGGATGATTACTTAACGCTCGCTACGCTGTTCGTCCGTTGCTTCGTAAATAACTAATCAACCCTTAAAACTTAACTCAATCATGGAAAACATTGGTTATCTTCACGCTGCTTCAGCCTATGAAGCACCCGAAAGTACCGAGATCGTTCCTTTTGAATTTGATTTCAATATTTTTGCCGGACTTAATCAGAAAAAGCTGTCCACTTATGCTGCTATGCGTCTATTATCAGTGGCGCTAACTTTATTCTTTTTAAGTAGTATTGGACAAGCTTTAGCATTAGAGAAATATGGAAGTAAAGGTGCATCAGTTACAGCCATTCAAAAGTGTTTGAAGGAACTAGGTTACTTTAATACCTCAGTCAGTGGTTATTACGGTTCAAAAACTAAAATTTCTGTAACTAAGTTTCAGAAAGATAACGGACTCACAACTGATGGTATTGTAGGCAGAAATACACAAATAACTCTTCAATCTAAATGTTCCAGTTCAAACCCTCAAAACAATCAAACAGATTTGCTTCAACTTGGTAGTCGCAATCAAGCTGTTAAAAAACTTCAGCAAGATTTAAAACAGTTGAATTACTTTGTTGGTAATCCAGGTAGTTATTTTGGTCCCGTTACCAAAGATGCTGTTCTTAGATTTCAGAAAGATAAAGGTTTAATTGCTGATGGAATTGCCGGTAAAAAAACTTTAACAGCACTCAAACAAAGCGTAAAGACAGCTAATAATAATGGTATTGGCGGTAATAACTCCATTCTTAGTTTAGGATCGAGAAATCCAGAAGTTATATCTTTAAAAAAGCGTTTGCAGCGGTTAAGCTACTTTGAAGGAACAATAAATGACTATTTTGGTTCCTATACTAGAGATGCTGTCATTCGATTCCAGAAAGATAAGGGATTAACTGTTGATGGAATTGTAGGTGCAAAAACTCAACAAGCGATTGATAAAGCAATTGAAAAACCTAAGCCTGATAAACCTGAAGTCGGCTTTTGTGCTGACGGTAAATGTCCTACTCTTCGAGCTGGGGACAAGGGTAATTATGTAAAATACCTACAAACTAGATTGTGGCATTGGGGTTATTTCACATCCAATCGTAACGGCAATTTTGATTCTAAGACAGTAAAAGCCGTCAAAAGATTCCAGGGAGATAAAGGGCTGTTTACCGATGGTGTAGTAGGGCCACAAACTTGGCAAAATATTGACAAGCGCCCTACACCTGAAGATGAGGATAAATGCGATAAACCCGTACTTCAACGAGGTGACAAAGGCGAATGCGTCACCAAACTACAAGAAATGTTGCGGGAACTAGAATACTTCAAAGGTAATATCACAGATTACTTTGGAAGCTCGACTTGGGAAGCAGTCAAAAAATTCCAACGTGATAATGAATTACCCCCCTACGGAATCGTAAATTCGCAAACCTGGAAAGCATTAGATAAAGCAATAGAAAAGCCAATCAAACGAAGATACGTTGTACTTGTACCTGTAACTAGCGAACACACTTTAAGTGAAGTACGTCGTTTCGTACCCGATGCCTTTATCCGTAATACAAAATTAGGTAAATTTGTTCAAGCCGGAGAGTTTAAAGAGCGCGAAGGCGCACAAAAATATTCTCGATATTTCTTGCGCGATCGCGGTTTTGATGCACGAGTAATATCTTCAGATAAGTTGTAATATTTGTATACAGTATATCAATGAGATTTTTCCCGCTTTATAGCGGGTTTTTTTATATGAAAATTTACTATAGCATCCCTAAAGACTGGGGGGAGAGACAGGGAAATTAGAGTCCGAAGATGGGGTAGAAACCAGCAGAAATCATAACTTATAACTCCTAACTCCTAACTTTTCCATGCCCCATGCGCAATTCTAATTACCAAATGTATTTCTTAACCTAACTATACTCAATCTTAGATGCAATAATGATTGAGGATTTGATATTTAAGAGTTATAATTTGTCACTCATAACTTTTAATCCCGAACTTTTGGATATAGGTAGTTACCATGTTGTCTAACATACTAAAGTTAATACTTGGTGTTTTATTAGCGATGGCTATTTTGGTGGGTAGCAGTGCAGCACTTGCAATCTATTTCATGAACCGAACTTCTTTAAACCCTCCAAAACCAATTTTTTCTAACGATAAAGCCTCTGTGAAAGCACAAGCTGCGAAAACTCCGACACCAGGTGCAACAACTGCTGCTAAATCTCCGAAAAAAACTACTCCAAAACCAAAACCTACTCCGACAAAATCACCTGAGAAAGAATCAGAAAAGCCACTACCACCAGGAGCTTATCCCGCGAGAGTTACTTGGCCCCAAGGTTTAATTTTAAGAGCGGAACCAAAAATTAGTGGCGAACGTCTAGGTGGTATTGGTTTTAATGCAAAGGTTATAGTTTTGGAGTTAAGCGGTGATAAAACTTGGCAAAAAATTCGCATTGAAAGCAGCGGAAAAGAAGCTTGGGTAAAAGCAGGTAACACTAAAAAAGTAGAATAATAAATTTTTCTCTATAAATCCAGTTTGGTTAATGTTCGCGCAGCGTGGCGAAGCCATAATTGTTCATTGAGTCAGGGAATGGAGAATAGGGAATAGGGAACATAAAATCTACTGAGATTTTTTAACAAATCAATTAGGAATCCGATAGTAAGGTATAAATTTTAGTTTCCTGTTTTTTTTATTTGGGTAAAGTAACCAGCCTGGGGATATAGCTTGTACAGTTGAGACTTTACCCTATTGAATTAGGGATTAATGTTAAAAAATAAAATGATAGTATTTGTATTAATACTAACTGCCAAAGTTT
>JBCBQE010000393.1:0-6331 GCA_039820385.1 Cyanobacteria bacterium J06635_10 | reverse complement strand
ATCTTATCGAGTGGCAAAGGCTCTAATTTCAACAAAGCCTGCAAAATTGACCCATGGTATTCCTTGGCTTTGATTGAAGGTATGCGAGATCCATTAGCAATCGAACCAAAGAAGCTAATGAAAAAAGCTAATATCAATGAAAAAGCAGTTGTTCATCGGTGGAAGCCTTTTATATCTTTAGAAGAAGAGATTCTTGTTAAAAGGGCTGCAAAATTACTGCAAAAACCTAACACAGTTACTTTCAAAGTTGATAAAAACGGCGTTTTGAATGCTACAGGTTCCGCACCTCGCGAATGGATTTTATCCGCGAGAAAACAAGAACAATTATTATCTGTTTTGGGTATAACTAAATATGAAGATAAAGAACTAAAGGATTTAGATATTGAGCAACTTAATATTTATAAACAAGAAATTGAAGAAGTAAGAATACTTTTTGAAAATGATACAACTCTATTAGTCGCTGGTGAAGCAGAAAAACTATCAAAACTAGTATCAAAAATACAAAAGCTAATTGATGCTAGTAATTCTTTAGAAAAGGATGTTTTGATTCAAATTTCGGGGCATACAGATACCACTGGAATAGAAGATGCAAATATCAAACTTTCTAAAGCCCGTGCAAACCAAATTCTAATCTATCTGACATCCTCTGGTATCGATGGAAATTATTTCATTACTAAAGCATTTGGTTCTAAGAAGATTTTACGACCAGAATTAACCGAAGAAGATAAAAAATTTAATCGTAGAGTCTCGTTCAAAGTTATCATAGACGACGTTGCTAAATAGGTGTATAAAGCTACATGCTTCAGAAAAAAATCTGTATGGTTGGTGCATTTGCTACTGGTAAGACAAGTTTGGTCGCTAAATTTGTTTACAGCATATTTTCGGAAAAATATCAAACCACTGTGGGGGTAAAAATTGATAAAAAAATACTAGAAGTACAAGAACAAGAATTAAATCTGATTTTATGGGACTTATATGGAGAAGATGAATTTCAGAAATTAAGAACTTCTTATTTGAGAGGTTCATCTGGTTATTTGTTAGTAGTTGATGGAACCAGAAAAAGTACTTTACAAACGGCTTTTGACTTACAAAAACGAGTAGAAGAGACTGTAGGTAAAGTACCTTTTATTTTGGTGTTAAATAAGTCGGATTTAGAAGATGAATGGGAGTTGGATTCGGCAATGATTGAAGCTGTTGAAGAAAAAGGTTGGACTGTAATTAAAACGAGTGCAAAAACTGGATTGAATGTAGAAGAAATTTTTCATACACTTGCGTCAAAAATACTTGAGGCATGAATGTATGGATATCCCATTCCCTATCAGTGATTATCTGATAAAATTCATGAGAGAAAATCTTTCTCTCGCATATCTTTTTGTAGAGAAAAATGGAAATTTATCTAGTTGGGGTGGTAATTTAACAACATATGGAATAGATAATTTACAACAAGGTGACGATGCTAGTCAACAAATCATCTTTCTGGAAGGGCTTTTACCACTTGATGATGTGCCATTGTTTCTACCCTGCGTCAAAACGACTAATGGAATGTGTGCTGATATACATTTATTACCCGATAAAGAAGGAGATTGGATATTACTATTGGATGCAACATGGGATGAAATGCAAATATTTAAAGTTCAACAAGAAATTAACTCTTCTCGTTTAATGCAGCGTAAATAATAGTAATATTAGAATCGGGAATAATTACTTAACCAATATTAATTCTGCTACTGTTGAATTATGAGTGAATCTGTAACAGCAGAAGTTTTTGCAGCTTTAGATATTTTAGTTTTAGAACGGCTTGATGTAGGTAAATTCAAAATTGTCGGAAATATACCAAAATGGGTAAGGCGATTTTGTCGCATAACTTTAAAACCAGAGATGGAAGTATTAGTTCCTCACGAAGAGTTTCCTTTTGTAGAAAACTTTTTGGTTGATGCCGAAGTTTATTGGTTAAGGGCTGCCAATAGCGATGAAAAACCTTTAAAATCGGGGATATGGAGTGATTTAGACTTATCCGGCAAAGAATTTCATTTTGAAGCCTTGGCTCTGTTTGCAAATCAGAAAAAAATATTAACCATCGAACTTTTGAGCGATGCTTACATAGAAAAACAAAACCTGATTCAGCAAGCTAGAGAGAACAAGCTCAATTATCAACATATTCTTAAAGAAAATCAAAAAAAAGAAGTTTTAATTCACTGTATCATACATGATATAGCCGGACAATTAAGCGGTATTAACTGTTGTTTGGCTTTGCTAGAATTAGAAAATTTAACTGAGAAAGGTAAAGAGCGTTTAGAAATCGGTAAAAAGCAAACTATCAAACAAGAAATGCTGATTCGAGAAATTTTGAACGCATTTTCTGCTGAAGTTGAATCTTTAGAAAGCTTTACAGATGATATTGACACAGCACCAGATGCTTTAGTATGTGCCCGTGATGTAGTTGAATTGCTATCGCCGACTTTTGTGTTGAATCAAATGCGTTTACAACTCTGTGAAGATATAGACACTGCCGCCGATTGGCGAGTAGTTGGCGATAAATCGCGTTTGGATCGGATTTTAGCAAACTTAATCGAAAATGCTTATCGTCATAGTTTGGCTGACTCTAGAGTTACCGTAAACTTACAACAGCAAGGAGAGTATATTCTTTTCAGTGTAGAAGATGAAGGAAGCGGCGTACCAGAAGAAATCGCCGATAGTTTATTTGAAAAGTTTACTCAAGGAAATAATAAATCGGGTAAATCTGGACTAGGGCTTTATTTTTGTAAAATAACAGTTGAGCGTTGGGGAGGAGAAATCGGTTTTACACCTCGTGAAAATGGCGGCTCTCGATTTTGGTTTCGTTTGTTAAAAGCAACCCCATAAGAGGAAATTGTAAATTAACCATTTTCAAATCACTATAGTATATAGACTAGTTTTTTTTCTGTTTAAGATTATTATATTTATGGTCTTGATTTTGTTCCCTGTAAATGCTAAAAAGACGTAGCACTGCTACGTCTCTACATTTATTGATTAATTTTTAGTTTTCGTTTATATTAATATCCAACAAAGTGGAATATATCGCGAACTACACTGTATCCAGCTAAATCCCAAATTAGATAAGCAAGAAAACCAATCATTGCTAAACGTCCATTCCACAATTCAGCTTGGGGAGTAAAACCAAAAAGAAAAGAATTACGATCTTTACCGTTATATGCTGGTGCTACTGGTGGTAAATCTGTTTTTGTTGGAGTTTCCATATTATTATTGCGGTTGAATTTGTTTCTTGTTTCTAATTTAGCGATTGACAAAAAAAACTGTTTCTATCGGAAGATATAAACTCTCAACAATTATTTATAGAGATAAATCTTCCTAAAGATGGTGACAATGACTTTAATGATAAAACCAATTCTGGGCAGAGGCAGCGCTAAATCGCTCTCAGCCGTCGAGAGGCGTATCGCTAAACTTACAAAGCCCACAGAAGTGGACTAAATTAAGCACATTTTTATGAAGAAATAGTATAAATATGTGTTAATAAAATATGACTTAGCGCTTTTTTAATCTACAAGCTGTAAACAATCAAAAGTGTCTCGATGGTTTTCCAGAAACAAATCAACATCCTGAAAATCTGTCCCTTACTATAGCGGATTTCTTATATCCTCATTATGAGCATCCAAGCCGCACCAATCAATAAACCCACACCCTGGGCTAAATAACCACTACCAGTTGGATTGACACCACCGGGAATATTTAAACTGCCAATACTGTAAAATAACTGTTGTATAAACCACCAAAACAAATAGAAAAAAGCCGGTAGTTCAATAGGGATATATAAAATTACCAACGGTAGAATTGAGTCAATTTTAACTTTGGGAAACTTATAAATATATGCCCCTAAAACAGATGCGATCGCACCATTAGCACCAATCAAAGGTACCGTCAAACTCGGCTCGGCGAAAATTTGGGCTATCCCAGTCAAAAAGCCGCAAAATAGATAAAATAAGAAAAAACGTCCGCTACCAAGAATTTTCTCTAAAGTATTGCCAAAAACCCACAAAAATATCAAATTTCCCAGAATTTGGCTATAACTACCATGAAGAAACATTGCTGGAAATATTGACAAACAACGCCAAAATACAATTAACCAGGCTGCCGGATTTCCAGCGATCGCATTACTCAAAGCCGTAGTAATTTGTTCGGGAATCAAACCCCAAGTATTGACAAAAGTTGCTAATTCACCACTAATTTCTAGTTTTATTTCCCATAATAGTAAAGCAATATTTATACCAATCAAAAACCAAACTGAAGCAGGCTTTTTATTAGTCAAAATAAAAATTTTATCGCCAATAGGTATCATAAGTTAATTGTTAGAAATAACGAGGTGTAGAGACGTAGCAATGCTACGTCTGTAGGGAAGTTAGAAGTTAAGGAGAAGTTGATGGGGAAGGGAACAAGGAAAAGAGAGAACAATTCAGTAATAATAACCAACAACTAACCACTAATAACTGAAAATTAATTCCCGATCCTTATATGGCAAGATTGAAATCAGAACATACTGCAATAAACAAGGTAAGCCAGATGTTGGGAAATACACTTGTTGGAAGATACCAAATAATTAGCAATTTGGGAGGTGGAGGATTTGGCGAAACCTTTGTAGCTTACGATACCCATTTACCAGATTCTCCTAAATGTGTTGTTAAAAAACTGAAGCCGCAAGCTAAAGATCCTCTGACACTACAAACAGCAAGACGTTTATTTGATACGGAAGCTAAAGTATTGTATAAGTTAGGGAGACACGAACGTATTCCCCAGCTTTTAGCTTATTTTGAGGAAAATCAAGAATTTTATCTGGTACAAGAATATATTTATGGTCATGATTTAAACGAAGAAATAAAACCAGGAAAACCTCTTTGTCAAGACCAAGTTATTTCCCTTTTACAAGAGATACTAGAAATCTTGGAATTTGTCCATCAGCAAAAAGTAATTCATCGCGATATTAATCCGCGAAATATTCTCAGAGACGATAATAATGGCAAGTTGGTTTTAATTGATTTTGGTGCGGTGAAACAAATCACTACTCAAGTAGTTTCTTCAGTGACTCAAACTCAATTTACGGTGGCTATTGGTACTCCTGGATACATTCCTGGAGAGCAAGCACAGGGGGAGCCAAGATTCAGTAGCGATATTTATGCTTTGGGGGTAATGAGTATTAGCGCACTCACGGGGTTGTCTCCCGAGGAGTTGGAAAAGGATGACGATACTAATGAATTTATTTGGCAAAAACACGCTGAAGTTACTCCCGAGTTTGCCGAAATTTTAGATAAGATGGTGCGTTATGATTTTCGAGTACGTTATGCTTCAGCGACTCAAACTTTAGAGGCGTTGAAAAATCTCTATTCCCCATCAATAGGCACTATGGTATTGGGTATTGCGCCTTATTCCCCGACTCCAAAGCCGAGCAAGAAGATAAATATCAAAAAATTATTTACTAAAGCTTTTATGGCGATGTTGTTAACCGGGGCTGGGGGAACTGCATCTATATTTATTATTAACAGTATTAATTATGCTAATGCTGGCGATTTATATAAAAAAGCGAATACATTTTATGAATTACAACGTTATGAAGATGCGTTATCTAATTATCAAAAAGCAGTAGAAATTAAGCCAGAATATGCTCCGGCATGGAATGGACAAGCTAAAGTATTGTATGAATTGAATTCGTATCAAAAAGCACTATCTGCCTACGATACAGCAATTCAGATTGAACCAAGTTATCAAGATTCTTGGAGTGGTAGAGGTTTTGTATTAAATAAATTGCAGCGCTATCAAGAAGCGATTGCCTCCTTTGATAAAGCTTTGAAATTAGAATCGGAATCTCCTAGAGTTTGGAATGCGAGAGGAGAAGCTTTAAGTAATTTGAAGAGATATGATGAAGCGATAAAATCCTACGATAAAGCTGTAGAGTTACAACCGGAGTATCACCAAGCTTGGTATAATAAGGCTTGGGCGTTATATAGTTTAAAACGCTATAAAGATGCGCTTTCTACTTATGGGAAAGTTATTGAGTTGAAGCCAAGTAACGAACGAGCTTGGTACAATAGCGGCAATGCCTTGGTGAAATTGAATCGCGATCGCGATGCTGTTAAAGCTTATTCTAGGGCAGTACAATATAAACCGAATTTTTACCAAGCTTGGTTATCGAGAGGTAATGTATCGATAACTTTGCGGCGTTATTCGGAAGCGATTGAATCTTTTCAGGAAGTATTGAAATATCAACCGAAGAATTTTGATGCATTGTATTCTCAAGGTTGGGCACTGCATAAAATTCAGCGTTATGAAGAAGCAGTGGCATCTT
>JBCBQE010000392.1:0-6340 GCA_039820385.1 Cyanobacteria bacterium J06635_10 | reverse complement strand
GAACGAATTTTTGGCCCGGCGAAAGATTGGGAATGTCATTGTGGTAAGTATAAAAGAGTACGTCATAGAGGTATTGTTTGCGAGCGCTGCGGTGTAGAAGTCACCGAATCGAGAGTGCGCCGCCACCGCATGGGCTACATCAAATTGGCTGCGCCGGTAGCTCACGTTTGGTATCTCAAAGGTATTCCTAGTTATATTTCTATTTTGTTAGATATGCCTTTGCGGGATGTAGAACAAATAGTTTATTTCAATTCCTATGTAGTTCTCAGCCCTGGTAATGCCGATTCTTTAAGCTATAAGCAATTGCTAACAGAAGACCAATGGCTTGAAATTGAAGACCAAATTTACAGCGAAGATTCCACTTTAGAAGGTGTAGAAGTCGGTATTGGTGCTGAAGCTTTACTACGGTTGTTAGCGGATATTAATCTGGAACCAGAAGCTGAAAAATTGCGAGAGGATATTACCGTCGCCAAAGGTCAGAAACGAGCAAAGCTGATTAAGAGGTTGCGGGTAATAGATAACTTTATTGCTACTGGTTCCAAGCCAGAATGGATGGTAATGACGGTAATTCCGGTGATTCCTCCAGATTTGCGCCCAATGGTACAGCTAGATGGCGGTCGTTTTGCAACCAGCGACTTGAACGACCTTTATCGTCGTGTAATTAACCGCAACAATCGTTTGGCCAGATTGCAAGAAATCCTTGCGCCAGAGATTATCGTCCGTAACGAAAAACGGATGCTGCAAGAAGCAGTAGATGCTCTTATTGACAATGGTCGTCGCGGACGTACGGTAGTAGGTGCGAATAACCGTCCGTTGAAATCATTGTCCGACATCATTGAAGGTAAACAAGGACGTTTCCGTCAGAACCTGTTGGGTAAACGGGTAGATTATTCCGGAAGAAGTGTGATCGTAGTTGGACCAAAACTGCAGATTCACCAATGCGGTTTACCTCGGGAAATGGCGATCGAACTATTCCAGCCTTTTGTGATTAACAGGCTTATTCGAGGCGGCATGGTGAATAATATCAAAGCCGCGAAAAAATTAATTGCTCGGGCAGATCCCCAAGTTTGGGATGTTTTGGAGGAAGTTATTGAAGGACACCCCGTGATGCTCAACCGTGCGCCAACCCTGCACCGTTTGGGTATTCAAGCATTTGAACCAATTTTGGTAGAAGGAAGAGCAATTCAACTGCACCCCTTAGTATGTCCGGCATTTAACGCCGACTTTGACGGCGACCAAATGGCGGTACACGTACCTTTATCTTTGGAATCGCAATCGGAAGCAAGATTGTTAATGCTCGCTTCCAACAACATACTTTCGCCAGCTACAGGTAAACCAATTATTACACCCAGCCAAGATATGGTGTTGGGAGCATATTATTTAACAGCAGAAAATCCTGGAGCAACCCAAGGTGCAGGAGGCTATTATGCTTCCTTAGATGACGTAGTTATAGCTTACGAGCAAAAACAAGTACATTTGCACGCCTATATTTATGTCCGCTTCGATGGAGAAGTAGAGCAGGATGTAGATGATAAAAAGCCAATAGAAATCAAAGAAAACGAAGACGGTACCCGTACTTTGCGCTATAAATTCCGTCGCGTTAGGGAAGATGCGGCAGGTAATCTGCTTTCTCAGTATATATACACAACACCAGGACGCGTTATTTACAATATGGCGATTCAGGAAGCCTTGGCAAGTTAGTTATTAGTTATTAGTTATTAGTTATTAGTTATTAGTACTTACGGTCTTTTTTAATTGCTCGCTCATTACTTTTAACTCTTGACTCTTAACTAACAACTAATCCTCCAGCAACACCCCCGCCTAGCGCACTGCTTCACCACTAACCACTAACCACTAACCCTTAACAACTAATGACTGAAAAAATGATTTTTCGCAACCGCGTGGTTGACAAAAAGCAACTGAGAAAGTTGATTGCTTGGGGCTTTACCAATTACGGTACTGCACGAACTGCGGTAATGGCGGATAAGTTAAAGGATTTGGGTTTCCGTTACGCGACTCGTGCGGGAGTTTCCATTAGTGTAGATGACTTAATGGTGCCACCTTCCAAGCGCTCGCTACTTGATGCTGCCGAAGAAGAAATTCGCGCTACCGAAGAACGTTACCAGCGAGGCGAGATAACTGAAGTAGAACGCTTTCAGAAGGTAATTGATACTTGGAATGGTACTTCTGAAGCGCTTAAGGATGAAGTAGTAACTCACTTCAAGAAAACTAATCCCCTCAACTCGGTTTACATGATGGCGTTTTCCGGCGCTAGAGGTAACATTTCCCAAGTTCGCCAATTAGTGGGAATGAGGGGACTAATGGCAGATCCTCAAGGGGAAATTATTGACTTACCAATTAAAACTAACTTCCGTGAAGGACTTACCGTTACCGAATACATTATTTCCTCTTACGGTGCCCGGAAAGGACTGGTAGATACAGCATTGCGGACTGCTGATAGTGGTTATTTAACCAGACGTTTGGTGGATGTATCCCAGGATGTCATTATCCGCGAAACTGATTGCGGTACTAGCCGTGGAATACCCATCGTCGCCATGAAAGAGGGAAGTAAAACTTTGATTCCCCTCAGCAGTCGCCTTTTAGGAAGGGTAGTCAACGTAGATGTTGTACATCCAAAAACTGGTGAAATATTGGCCGTTCGCAATACACCAATTTCCGAAGAACTTGCGGATAAAATTGAAGCAGCTGGAATTGAAGAAGTAAACGCTCGTTCTCCTCTAACTTGCGAAGCTGCACGTAGCGTCTGTCAATCCTGCTATGGCTGGAGTCTAGCACATGCCAAGGTGGTTGACCTTGGGGAAGCTGTAGGTATCATTGCCGCCCAAAGTATCGGCGAACCCGGAACTCAGTTAACCATGCGTACCTTCCACACTGGGGGCGTATTTACCGGGGAAGTCGCGCAACAAGTGAGAGCCAAAGCCGATGGTACGGTGCGCTTCAAAGGTAAATTCCGCACTAGACCTTTTCGTACCCGCCATGGTGAAGATGCTTTGTTTGTAGAGACAAACGGTACTTTGACTTTAGAAACCCCAGGTAGTCAAGGTGCTGGGATGGAAGTTGGCGTGACCAAAGGTTCAACCTTATACGTGACTAATGGCTCTAAAATCAAGCAAGGTCAATTGTTGGCAGAGGTCGCCTTGGGAGCTAAGACTACACGTATTAATACGGAGAAGGCAGTAAAAGATGTAGCTTCCGACATTGCGGGAGAAGTTCGGTTTGCCGATGTAATGGCAGAACAAAAGACCGACCGTCAAGGCAATACTACCACCACAGCTGTAAGAGGTGGTTTGATTTGGATTTTGTCGGGTGAGGTTTATAATTTACCGCCTGGAGCAGAATTAGTAGTTAACAACGGCGACAAAATCCAAAACAATGGAGTGCTTGCCGAAACCAAGTTAACTTCTGTGCATGGCGGTGGCGTGCGGTTGCCTGAAGCAACTCCCGGTAGAAATACTCGCGAGATTGAGATTATCACTGCATCCATAGTTTTAGACCAAGCTTCTATTACTTCCCAAAGCAGCCAAGGTCGCAACAACTATTTAATTACTACAGCCAATAATCAAGTATTTAACTTGAGAGCAACTCCGGGTACGAAGGTGCAAAACTCTCAAGTTGTAGCAGAATTAATTGACGATCGCTATCGCACTGAAACTGGAGGATTGTTGAAATTCTCTGGAGTAGAGGTGCAGAAAAAAGGTAAAGCCAAACAAGGTTACGAAGTGGTGCAGGGGGGTACTCTACTGTGGATACCCGAAGAAACCCATGAAGTGAACAAAGATATTTCTTTGTTAATTGTCGAAGATGGACAATTGGTAAATGCTGGCGATGAAGTAGTAAAAGATATTTTCAGTCAGAATAGTGGTGTTGTAGAAGTAACTCAGAAAAACGATATTCTACGAGAAGTTGTCATCAAGCCGGGCGAACTGCTAATGGTGGATGACCCAGAAGCGGTGATCAGCAAAGACGGTACCTTCATACAAGCTGGTGAAGAATTTTTGGGTACAACCTTTACAGAACTACGCTATATCGAGTATGTCGAAACACCAGAAGGACCGGCAGTGTTAAGCCGCCCTGTAGTAGAGTTCCCCGTACCAACTAATCCAGATGTACCGTCTACTACTTCGGTTGCAGAGGAAAATGGGCGTTCTATTCAACTAAAAGCAGTACAAAGAATATCTTATAAAGACTCCGAACGCATCAAGTCCGTAGAAGGTGTAGAACTGCTAAGAACTCAATTGGTGTTGGAGATTGAGCAAGAAGGCGACGAGCACAATACTTCTCCCCTGGCAGCGGATATCGAATTAATCACCGATGAGAATGATCCAGAAATTCAGCGCTTGCAACTGGTAATTTTGGAATCTTTGGTGATTCGTCGCGATATCACGGCTGATGCCACCCAAGGTAGTACTCAAACAAACCTGGAAGTGGTAGATGGGCAAACAATAGAACCGAATGCTGTAGTAGCTCGGACTCAAATTTTGTCCAAAGAAGGAGGAATCATTCAAGGTGTTAAAGTAAGTACTGATGCCCCCCGTCGCTGCTTAATATTGCGAACTGGCGATACATTCACCATCGATCTCGATCAAGCTCCTAGCTGTAAAGTGGGCGATCTACTCGTAGAGGGTGCAGAAATTGCTCCTGGAGTATTCGCCGAACAATCCGGACAAGTTATTAATGCAGGTAGCTCGGATAAAAGATTGACGGATGGGGGAGAACAGACAGGAATAGTACCTGCTGTTGGTACTTCAAGTCATTTTGTGACCTTGCGGATGGGTCGTCCCTATCGCGTCAGCCCTGGTGCGGTACTGCAAATTGATGACGGCGATTTGGTACAGCGCGGTGATAACTTGGTGCTACTAGTATTTGAACGTGCCAAAACTGGGGACATCATTCAGGGTTTGCCTAGAATTGAAGAATTACTAGAAGCCCGGAAGCCAAAAGAAGCTTGTATATTAGCTCGCCGAGCCGGAGAAGTTAAACCAGTTTACGGTGATGGCGATGAAGCGATCGCACTTAAGATTCTAGAAGCGGGAGGCACCGTAACAGATTACGCTCTTGGCCCCGGACAAAATATGGTGGTTTCCGACGGGCAAACTGTGAGTACGGGACAACCAATTACAGATGGCCCATCTAATCCTCATGAAATCTTGGAAGTATTTTTCAACCAAGGCTCGGATGAAGGGGTTTACGCTTGTGCCAGCCATGCATTACAAAAAGTGCAAACCTTCTTGGTGAATGAAGTGCAGTCGGTGTATCAATCCCAGGGCATTGATATTGCTGACAAACACATTGAAGTAATTGTACGTCAGATGACCTCAAAAGTACGGATAGATGATGGTGGTGATACAACAATGCTTCCTGGGGAATTGGTGGAATTGCGTCAAGTTGAGCAAGTAAACGAAGCGATGTCTATTACTGGTGGTGCTAAGGCACAATATACTCCAGTATTATTAGGGATAACCAAGGCATCATTGAATACAGATAGCTTTATCTCTGCTGCATCCTTCCAAGAGACAACTCGTGTATTGACTGAAGCCGCAATTGAAGGTAAGTCTGACTGGTTGCGCGGTTTGAAAGAAAACGTAATTATCGGGCGATTGATTCCTGCTGGTACAGGATTTAATACCTATGAAGAGATGGGTATAGTTGATGACTATGCTAGTGATATGACTAACAGTGTGTTGGATGAGGTTGATGACCCATTAGATATAGTTTTAGACGATCGCACAGCCCGTACTTATAATCTGGATTCTCCAACTATGACCACCGAAACCTTTGGTAGTAGAAGTGCAACCCAGTCAATATTGGATGATGATAACGATTTGATGGTGAGCGCCTTACAGGTAAATGCTGATAATGAAGCGATCGCTAACTTAACGCCGATTCAAGATGAGAATGATTTAGATGAAGATAATGACGATAGTGTTTTAGGCGACTTAAGTGAATTTGGAGTTGAAGATGACTTCACAGAAGATGAGTAATAAAATTTAGCACATCCGACTCTAAGTTCCTACAGCTAGGCTACTACGGGAAAATCTTCGTTTACCCCAGATGTGCCTTTGACACTAAACTGACAAAAACACTTCTAAATCCTAATTTCATCGTATTTCCCAGGCAGTGCCTGGGATTTTTTGTCGTTTAATTTGTAATTTGTAATTTCACTTGTTGAGGAGAAAAATCAGAACCTAGTTTTTCGGCACAAAATCCGACATCCCTGACTTGCTTGGGTTGAATGATTCTTAACGATTCTAAAGGCGTTACCGTGTATTTATCTCGAGATTGCTTAAAATCAGCATTCCAGGAGTTTTTAATCTTAGCT
>JBCBQE010000391.1:0-6347 GCA_039820385.1 Cyanobacteria bacterium J06635_10 | reverse complement strand
AGTTTTTTAGAAGAAAAAACTTTTAAGGGAACCCTGTGACGGTGGGGAATTAAACCCATATGTTTTAGTTAAAATTTAAATCCGGTTCCCCAACAAAGCTCACGTCAATGCGAGGGATATCTGCGTGTGCCGGAAAGTGATAGGTTGCTAAATCGTAAACCACGGGATTACCGCTAGCTGGATCGAAATGGCATTCTTCCATTAAAGCTTGTCCGATACCCATAATTACTCCACCGCGTATCTGAGAAGCTGCTGTTTTAGCATTCATCACTCTACCGACATTCATTACCGAAACCCAACGAGTTATCCGCAAACGAGCTATTTCTTCATCGATTGTTACTTCACAAAAATGAGCACCCCAGGAGTTAAAAGCAAACTTTTTCGTTTCATCACCCGGAGCGGAAGATGCGGTAGCTTCATAGGCAGCTTTTCCCGATTTACGGAGATTGGTAAAAGCTTCATCGATATTTTCAGCTTTGGCTGTTTTCAGTACATTTTGACAACCTGTTAAAACCGCAGGAGTCAGGGAAGCTGTCATTTGAGAACCACCAGCCAAGCCACCATCTGGTAATACAGAATCTCCTAATTCTACCTTGATTTTTTCTAGAAGGAGGAATTTGTCCCGAAGCTTGTTGTATGGCTGCAACAATGCCATTATAGGCACTGCAACGGCACAGATTACCGCTCATTCTTTCTTTTATCTCAATAACTCACTAAAAAAGGTTTGAGGGAGAATAATCGCATTCAAAAAAATACTTATTAAACGAAGGTTTGAGCGGAAGAGCCGAAGTGCCGAAGTTGTTTGGAATATCTATGGGGATTTAAACCCCAACCCAATTCTTTCACCTTTGAGCGGTGGGGAATTAAACCCATATGTTTAAGTTAAATATCTTCTAAAACAAATCCTTTTTCTATTGCCATCAATATAATTTCATCATCATAGCGATATAATTTTTATCTTTTCTTATACTCAAAATTACTCCTTAAGTCAGAAGAAATAATCTCCTTTTTATAATATATAAAATTAAGTTTTACCAAAGCTTAACTTATTATTAACTCAATAATTAAGTATTCATAAATAGTTTCTATATATCTTTATAGTTGTAACCTCTGTTACTAATGGTGACATTTGTTACTTTCAATAAAAAATAATAGAAATTTGACAAAAAATATGAAGACAGGTAATCACGTTATTTTCGTTCACCCAGATGGAACCAGCCCATCTCATTATGCGATCGCTAGATTTGTGGAAGAAGGTCCCGATGGAAGATTGAATTGGGATAAGTTAGAAAATGCTGGCGTATATCTTGGCCATATGGAAGATCAAATTGGCGCAACTTCCAATGGTGGAGCAGTAACCCACGCAACTGGTGCTAAAGTCTATGCAGAATCTTTCGGTTTAGAAGAGGATGGTTCTGAAATTACTCCCCTATCTGGTAATGTGGGTAAAACCATTGTCCAAGAAGCTGTTGAAGCGAATAAAGTCACTGCCTTGGTGCAGTCTGGCGCAATTTACGAACCGGGTACCGCTGCATTTGTGGCTCAAGTAGGTGAAACAGTTGATGAAGAAGGAAATCCCATTGCCCCCCGTGGAAGAAATGCTGATATTTCTAAGCTAGTAATTGAATCTGGAGTTGATTTTATCCTCGGTGGTGGAGAAGTAACTCTTTTACCAGAAGGAACTGATGGTTTTCACGGTAGTGCGGCAGAACTCGACGAGCTTGGTTCTCGCTTGCAGCGCCCTGATGAGAATTTAATCGAATTAGCAAAAAACAACGGTTATACAGTTGTTTATACAGAGCAAGAACTCTATGATTTACTAGACTCAACAAAATATCCAGAACCTCCAACTAAAGTTTTGGGCGTATTTGCTCCCATCCATACCTTTAACGATCGCCCAGAAGAGGTTTTACAAGAGAGGGGATTACCTTTATATCTGGAAACTGCTCCCACCATCGCCGAGATGCTGGAAGTGACTCAGAAATTGATGGAGCAGCATCCCAATTTTGATAATGGTTCCATCGCCATTGTGGAAGAAGAAGGAACCGACAATTTTGGTAATAATAACAATGCTGCGGGAACTCTGGAAGGAATGATTCGGAGTGATGCAGCAATTGGAGAGGCTCTCAATTTTGTTGATAAATATGCCAATACTTTAGTGATAACTGCCGCTGATAGCGATGCAGGTGGTTTAGAAGTGCGCGATCCTCGCGATCCAGGAGAACCTGTAGGAACCATCAACGCTAATCCTACCACGGAAGACCGTCTGGTTCCCCTCGATGGTGTAGATGGAGCGAATACCTTACCATTTACGGCTGCACCGGATGCTAATGGTGATGTATTTAATTTCGGAGTCGGTTGGGTTGGTACCCCTGATTTTCCTGGTTCCATTGTTGCTAAAGCTTCGGGGTTAAATGCAGATAAACTCCCATCAACGGTAGACAATACCGGCATATATGAGTTGATGTATGAAACCTTATTTGATACGGAACTTGAATCTCGTAACCCTGCACCGACACCAGCGCCGCAAGCAACAGAAGATACAGGAAACGTCATCTTTATTCATCCCGACGGAACAAGTCCATCCCATTTTATGGCCTTACGGAATATCGACCAAGGCCCCGATGGACGACTCAACTGGGATAAAATGTCTAATGCCGGTGTATACCTGGGACATATGGAAGATCGGTTAACGGGTACTTCTAATGGTGGTGCGGTGACTCATGCTACCGGAGTCAAAGTATTTAACGAATCCTTTGGTTTAGATAAAGATAATAATCAAATAACTCCAGCTTCCGGTAAAACAGGATTTACAATATTAGAAGAAGCGATCGCAGCAGGGAAAGCCACAGCTTTAATTCAATCAGGGGATTTAGGAGAGCCGGGAACAGCTGCTTTTGCTGCGGCTACTACTAACCGTGACGGTGACGATATCCGCGCTCGCGATAAAGCTGCTGAAATTATCGAGCAGGTAATCCGCTCGGGAACGGATGTAATAATGGGTGGTGGTGAATTGTATATGCTACCCATCGGCACCACAGGCTTCCACGTTACACCAGAAATTGACGCTTCCGAAACTCGTCCCGAACGTCGTCCTAATATTAATTTAATTGAACTAGCAGAGTCTTTGGGTTACACTGTGGTATATACCGAAGACCAAATGAATCAAGCAGTAAATAGCGATAATCCCCCGGAAAAACTCCTTGGTGTGTTTGCTGCTGACGATATCTTTGACGATCGCACAGAAGAAGAACTTGGTTTAAATACAGATAATCCTTCACCACTTTACGTTGAAACAGCACCAACTGTAGCAGAAATGCTCGACGCATCTTTGACAATAATTGAAAAAGATCCAGATGGTTTTTTTGCTGTAGTAGAAGAAGAAGGTACAGATAACTTCGGTAATAACAACAATGCCGTTGGTACAATTGAAGCCATGCGTCGTGCGGATGCAGCCATTGGAGAGGCTATAGATTATATCGATAATCAAGATCCCAACACCCTTTTAGTCACCGCAGCAGACAGCGATGGTGGTGGTTTAGAAGTGTTTCAATTCAAACCATATAATCGTCCTAGCGGTAACTTTGATGAGAAAGATCCAGAATTAACAGATACTCAACCAGAAGTTCCTTTTATCAACGTTAATCCCACGACAGAAAGAGACACCATTAACAATCTTGATGGTGTTGAAGGTAGTACCGCCAGTGAAGAAAATCCTTGGGTAGCATTTTCTGCAAAGGATAGTATTGATGGAAAAATGGGTAACTTCGGTGTCGCTTGGGTAGGAACTCCCGATGTACCTGGTAGTATTGTATCCAAAACCTATGGATTGAACGCTGATAAATTACCCAGCACCGTAGATAATACCGGAATTTACGATATTATGTACGAAACTCTGTTTGGTATGACACCTGATGAAGCAGCAGCATCAGAAAAGACAGAAACAAACTTAATTACTGGAACTAGCAATCGCGATATATTAATTGCCGGTATCGGAGAATTTGATGGAAATAGCGATACAGTTTTCGCGGGTGCTGGAGACGATGAAATTGATTTAGTCTTTGGTGGAAATAACAACCGCGTTGATGCTGGTAGCGGCAATGATGTAATTTACCTTAGTAACCAAAACCGCGCTCTTGGTGGCGAAGGTGACGATAAATTCTTTGTTTCTGGCGGCGGTAATATCCTATCTGGTGGTGGAGGTGCGGATCAATTCTGGATTGTTAACGGAGAAATTCCTCAATCTGGGAATACCATTGTTGATTTCGAGGTTGATACTGATGTAATTGGTATTTTGGGTAGTGCTAGTTTGGGTATTGATGCGAATACTTTGGAATTGACTGAAATGGATGGTAATACTAAAGTTGCTTTTGGCGATCGAACATTAGCGATGGTTAATGGTGTTACTGGGTTAGATGTTGATGAGAGCGTTGTATTTGCTTAATTGTTGGTAAATAATTAGTTGAAACGCGCAATAATGGAGACGTAGCAGTGCTACGTCTCCACATTAGTATCGGGGGGATTTCAATAGGGAGCATCCTCTTAAAAATATTTTATCCGACACCCTGTAAGGGTGTGGCTACATAAACAAAGCCTACCTGCGTAGGCTCAAAGATTTCTTAGCCTACGCAGGTAGTGAGTCTAGTTGGGGGTGTCGGTTTCCGTCCCCCAAACTAGCGAACCCGGAGGGGCTTTGTAATATTAGCCCCAGGCTTCTAGCCTGTGGGCTTTTTGCTAATTTGGGATGTTCCCTTTCAATATTCTTTTTGTTGTAACCAACTTTTGATTTCTTGTACTAACACAATACATTCAAATTTACTTAATTCTCGATCAAAAATGTATTCTTGTTCTTTTGTTTTGATTGAGATACAGTTTTTTATTTCGTTATTTGCATTATGCATATTACATAGAGTTACATCTTCAATATCTTTGAGAGAACCTGTCTTATATATCTTTCTTGAAGTACCAAAAATTTTAACATGATAAAGACAAAAACAATTATCATAGAAATAGAGCAAAATCGGATTAAAAATACTAAGAACAATGTAAAGTGCTGCTACGGATATAATAAAACAAGGAAGCGCTAAATAGGTATTAAGAGGAAGCCCAATCAGGGATATAAACATTGCTATTACACAGATATAATGAAGAGAATAATTTGTATATGTATATTTAATTATTAACTTATCAGACGAATTTTCTACGGTAATATCAGTTTTAGAGGGTACTAAATTTTTTGAAGAATATGATTGTTCTCTAAGCCTAACAGGGCTATCATCATCAACTTTCTGCGATCGCAATGCTTGTAAAGCTGTTTTAGCAGTATCGAACCGTTTTTTTACATCGGGTTCAATAGCTTTTTCCAACCATCGAATCAAATCGGGATTTAAGTTTACTCTGTCAGCAAATTTAATTTTAAAATCTTCTTGTGGTAAATCGGCTGGTGGTATTCCTGTAAGTAAATGGATCAAAGTAGTTCCCAAAGCAAAAATATCCGAAGCTGCAACTGCTCTACCACCAAATTGTTCTATTGGTGTATAACCATAAGTTCCTACAACAGTAAACGTACTTCCTTCAACTGCTGCTCTATACTGTACTGCTCCAAAATCAATTATATATATATATCCATCTTTACCCCAAATCAAATTACTTGGTTTAATATCCCGATGTAAAACTGGTGGATTCAATTCATGTAAATAAATTAGAAGATGTAGAATATTTTTGGCAATTTGTTTAATTTGTGATTCAGTAAATCGATATTCTTGTAAAATTAAATCTTTGAAAGAGTCTCCATAGATATATTCTTGAACTAAGACAAATCCTTTAATTGGTTCATCTAGTGGGAAGTAATCGAGATATCTGGGAATATGAGGATGATTAAGTTGTTTTAATATCTTGGCTTCTCTTTCAAATAATTTGAACTCATCCCATTGAGTAACTCCCCCAGTTAACAATACTTTTACAACAACAGATTCGGTAGGCTTAATTTGTATATCCCGAGCTAACCAAACTTCATGGGCTATATTGTGTCCGAGTTTTTCGGAGATTTGATATCTTTCTTGTAGAATTTGTCCCGTCTTCAGCATTATTATGCCCTGCTTTAACTTTACTTCTACTTATAGATTTCCCAATTGAGGGAATCAAATAATAGTACCTCTAAGGAAATTTTGGGAGTATTGAGAATACACCAGAAGCCGGAGATCACTCGGAGAGCGGTGTAGGTAGTTCACCAAAAAATGTGATTAGAATTTTGGTTCTTGCTGTGTTGCACAGTGTATACTCCCACCACCAGAAGCAATACCGTCTATTGAAATTTGCTCAATAGTTCTATTGGGGAATGTTTCAGC
>JBCBQE010000390.1:0-6352 GCA_039820385.1 Cyanobacteria bacterium J06635_10 | reverse complement strand
CAATTAAGCTGAGATTTTGCGAATGCCAATAATTGATTTTCTCCGTTATTGCTGATTTTAGATATATCCTTGGAATAATCCCAAAAAATGCGATTCCAATCTTTCGCTTGATAAGCACAGTATCTACCAGAAGAAAAATGATGAGAACGTTGATTGGTTCCCATGGGATTACAAACCGGAAGCAGCCAAATTTCTCCAATTAAATCTGTATTATCTAAAGTCAATAAAAACTCAATCAATTGATGAATAACGGCATTCCCCACAATTTCCGCGCCATGAAGATTAGATTGAATGTAAACTTTCTTGCCTGCATTGGCACCGATAAATTTATAAACTTGTAGCGATAAAATATCGCCAGAAGCCATTTGACGCAGAGGAATTGTAGAAATAACTGGGAGCATTAATTATTAAAAGTGATAAATCCTAATTCCCCAAATTATCTTTTTTTAGGATTTACGTATAGCCCCCCTTAAAGAAAATCAAGACGGTTTTATTCTCTGAAATACTTGAAGTATCCAAGCTTGAGTGCATTTAGGAAAGTATTGAATCTTCATGTTTAACCTGTTTGCTTGTTCTCCCATAAAACATGTGCGAAGTTGGGAACTCAGTACCTTTAGGTCTGAGAGGAAAACGAGTTGGCACTTTTAAGTGCCGTCAAAATGAATAAGAGTAGCCATCGCATGATTGTATTTTTTTGCAATTTTTATAGCTAATGTCAGTTACTGTGCCAGTTCGAGTAGAGATATTAAAACTACCTCTACTCCTCACAGCTACTCTGCCTATATAAGTTCCAGCTTTCTTGCCTGTAGTTACTACTGCTTTAACAATATCGCCAGTTTTAAAACCTTTGATAGTTTTTACTTGAGGTCGATAACAAGACAGCAAATCCGTGTTTGTTAGGAATTATGTATTGTCTATTCCCTTGTCCGGTACATTTAATTGTCAATGGCTGGGTAGCATAAAAAGTTAAATTTTCTACTTCTCCAACACAAGCAGCATCAATATGATGGTCTTTTGGTAAACCTAGCCTCACTCGATTCATTTTGGTTTCTGCTCCAGTTGCTGTTTTAGTTGGCAGTAGTTTAGATAAGACCTCGACAATCTTATTGCGAGTTGAATTAAGTGCTGCTGCGTCTTTTAATGGCTTTTTAGCCTCAGACTTTATCTTTTTCAATAACGCTGGTTTTTTCTTTAAAAACTCTTCAACTGGTTTATTGCCTTTTTTTTGGTTGCATTTTTCGCAAGCTAAACATAAATTACTTGGTCTGTTACTACCTCCAAATGACTTTGGTTGTATATGTTCTACCTGCAATGGAACATCTTTTTTTCCACAGTAAGTACATTCTCTACCCCATTTTTCAAGCAAATATTCGCGGACGGTATAACCTTGTAAAGTTCCTTGCTGATACTCAACTCCTGATATGTCTGAATTTTGCATCAACGCCATGTCAAACTTTACTTTTTCAATCCAAATCTCAGCAACTGGAGAATATCTCATTAATCGCTTAACCCAAGTTTCTACTGTTTGTACTCGGTGCATCAATGATGGAGCTAACCAGCCTTTAGAACGTTTGCGATTATCAAATCTTGGAGCTCTGTAACGAGTTTTACGGCTTCTACGTCCGCGACGCATCTGAGAACGATGTTCAAGAGAATCTTTTATCTTTTGACCGCGATGTTCTATTTGAGCTACCCAGATTACTAAGTCTCCAGAAAGTAAGGCAAGTCCGGTCGTTTTAGATCCGGGGTCGATTTTTAGGGTTAAAGGATAAATTGTTGGGTTATCTACCTCACGATGAAGTATCAATGTAAACGGCAACATACGAAATACTGACGCTTTACCTTTATCTAATAGATTACGTGCTTGTTTTGGTGTGATTGGATTTAATGGTTGTTTATTATCGTCTATCAAAAAAACTTTGTTTGGTTGGTTAGGTTGCATGATTAATGCCTCTAGTTAGAGTAACGTTTGCTGAGTCCCAAGGGGACACGCTTCGCGAACGCTCATGTTCAAAACTCGCACTTCTTCTAAACACCGGCTTAACCCCGTAAACCTACTTAATTTAGAAGTCTTAGAGCTACAGGCTAGCGAACCCGTAGGTAAGTTCTTTAACGACTGTTTCAAACGTAGCGCCGACAACGGAGCCGCCTTTGCTCGAACTGGTCAACTCAAGAGCTACAGGACTAAGCCTGAAGCTCCCGGCTTATAGCCGGGGGTTGTTGACTCCCTAGCTATTCGTCTCAACTCCAAAAATCAGTAATAGAATACCCGAGTTCCGTTAACATTATCCGCAACAACGGTAAACTCAAACCGACTACATTACTGTAACAACCTTCAATTTTTTCTACAAAAACCGAACCTTTTCCTTCCAGCGCGAAAGCACCAGCACATTTAAGAGGTTCTTCGGTAGCAACATAAGCATCTATTTCTACTTCACTAAGGGCCGCAAAATAAACTTTAGTTACCTCATGCTTGACTAAAGTAACTTTTTGTGTATTATCAATAAAAACGTGACCGGTAAAAAGTTCACCAAAATTACCCCGCATCATCAGCCAGCGTTGACGAGCTTCTTCAGGATTGGCTGGTTTACCGTAAATTTCCCCATTGAGAGCTAAAACAGAATCGCAACCCATCACTAAAGCCGATTGAAAATGTGGTGCGACAGTTTCCGCCTTTCGCAAAGCAAGAGTTTCCACTAATTCTGCGGGATTTTCAATTTGAATTTGTGACTCATCAAAATTGCTGGGGTATACAAAAGGTTGAATTCCAACATTTTGCAGCAAACGGCGACGCGCAGATGAAGCAGAAGCTAAAACAAAGGTTGGAGTACCCATATTTAAGATTTAGAAAGTTAGGAGTCTTGAATTTCTACCTATTACCTATTACCTACAGCGGAATTGATAATTGGATTAATAGACACTAAAAGAACTTACAGAATCTCGAATCGCCTGTTTCATTCTATTCCAGCGTCTTTCGGGTACCGAAGCATTAAAGGTGAATAACTTACCACGGCTGACGGCGACACTAGCAAGGTTGTGACGTTCTTTTTTGTTGGGAAATTTTACCAAATACTCTAATAAATAATAGTTTTTACCATCTGAACCTTCTTGTTGTTCGGCGTTAACTAATTCTGCTGTACGATTAGAACCTTCTGGAGCTAAAGCATTTTTTCCCAACTTGTATCCTACTTCTGTGGGGGTACCTAATTCAGCTAAAGTTTTACCTGATGGAACTGGACTGATGACCACGGAAACGTTTTCAGTTGTTTGTTGAACTAAGCCAAGGAATCACTTCTCCTGACTCGTCTTCAGAACCGTGCATGAGACTTTCACCTCACACGGCTCCTCAGTAAATTGGTACTTTTCATGTATACCAGTAAGCATTGAACTTCAAAGAATCATTTGCTCAATAGTTCTTCGTTAATTTCCGCTGTTATTTGCACGGAATTGTCCATAGCTGTTTTTTCATCATGGCAGTGTCGATGAAGAAGTTGATAATTCTCATATTTATCTTTACCGCCTTTGTGACGGGGGATTATATGGTCGATTTCTATCAAATCTTCTTCCTTAAAATTTAGTCCACATATATTACACTTCCCGGACTGCTTTTTAAGAAGCTTTGCCTTAACTGTGGTTAATTCTGGGTGTTTACCCATTCTCGTTCCCCAATATGCCCAGTCGCCATCATAAGGACTCTTGCTGCTTTTCACTAATGTATGCCTTTTTATTGGCATTTTGGCGTGTTTCCACAACAGATATTTCTTGTCTTTGGTGGCGAATGTCCATCCTTCGGTTTCGACTAGCCAATATTTATTACTAATCCAGTGAAGGTTTTTCTGGGGATGTCTTTTCTTAGCCCAGCTAAATAGCTTTTTATACAGGAAATGGTCAACTTTTGTAAATGTTTCTTTGCTAGCACCAGGAGAAAAATATCTTGCCCAACCCATTATTACAGGATTCAATTTAGATATCAGCGCTTCTTGAGGTGCTGCTACATGGGCATCAATGATTTTCCCTAACTTTTTGAGGTGTGCCTTGATAGAATCATTACTTGGTTTTGTAAGAGGAGTAAATTCGAGTTGCTTTCCATGAGTATCCTTTATGCCATGATTTTTTCCACAAGGATATTGCCGAATATTATAGCCAAGAAAATCAAAACCTACATTTCCATCATATTTATTGAGGGTATGTGTAATTTTTGTCTTGCTTGGTTTAAGTTCTAACCCCATGCTTTTTAACCATTCGGAGATAGCTTTTTGGCATTGCTTGATAACTTCAAGTTCCGGATGCAAGATAACAAAGTCGTCCGCGTATCTAATTAATGATGGCGGAGGTGTTGTTCTCGTATTACCGTTGACTCGATAGTGTTTGCTGGGGAAAGTTTCTTTAATATAGGTTTCCATTCCATGTAAGGCTATATTTGCAAGAAGAGGTGAGATACACCCACCTTGCGGTGTTCCTTCCAAGGTCGGAAATAGCACTTTACCATCTAAGACTCCAGATTTGAGCCACGCTTTTATTTGTCTGCGTGTTTTTGGATTCGTGTCTAGTTTGTCTAGTAAAGCCTTATGATTAATGCGGTCGAAACATTTTGAGATATCGGCATCCAAAACGTATTTTGGTTTTCTAATTTCTCCAAATATTGCTTTAACTGCATCATGGCAGGAGCGTCCCGGTCTAAAACCGTAGGAATGTGACTCGAATTTTGCTTCCCATTCTGGTTCTAAGACTAATTTGGTTAATGCCTGTAATGCTCGGTCGTAGATTGTAGGTATTCCTAATGGTCTTTTTATGGCACTTTCGTGCCACGCTTCGCTATCGACAGTTTCTGGTTTTGGAATCCATACCCTTCTTGTGGGTGTGGCTTTGTGACCAAATTTGATAATTTTGACTAAGTTAAGACGTGCTGCGGTCGATAGACTTTTAACTCCATCTATTCCCGGTGTCTTCTTTCCTTGATTATCTTGGGATACTTTTCTTACGGCAATGCATTTAGCTGACCATGAACTAGCTAGAAGCCTTTGCAATTTGTGGACTGTTTTGACATCACCACGTTGACTGGCTTGGTAAATCCGCTTTTGCAGCTTAAACAATTTCCTCTCTAGCTTACGCCAGGGGATTTTATTCCATTTATACGTAGTCGTTAACTCGCTCATAACTTATTTACTGCTACTTGTAGCTTCACCTTCCAATTCACCGTGTCTCCGTCTGCTTATCCTTGACATTACTCAAGGCATTTGCTTCTGAGACAATCCTTCCTGACCTATTGCTTACGCTGGCAACTACTTGAAATATCGACCTATTTCAAGAGCAAATAGGTAGGTTACTTCGTTCCTGATTTCCGTTATTACGTTGATTTTAGAGTCTCTCTATCTACCGGGAGCAATTGCGGGTACTTCCTAGAACTTATCGATTTCTAGAACTTTGTAACGTCTGATTGATACGTTACCTCTACTCCGTTCCCATTTTGGGCAAGCCTGGTTCTCATTTAATGAGACCTCGTGTATGTTCGAGGACTAATCCGTGTTGGCTTGGTCACGATGACGATAGTTCGGACGAGAATTTGTAAACTACTCATAATCAACTGTGCTAGATGGGATTCTCAATCGGATTCTGAGTTACCACCGTGATTCCCCGCTTCATCTGTATTAAAGAGCCACTTTAATCAAAATGGGGGACTTGCTTTCACTCCAGTACCTTGGAGGAATGGAATTGACCATTGGTCTCACCACTACGAAAATCAAGTTGTCAAGATTTGATAACTTACAATTGTAAATTTTCTTAAATCTTGCCTGTCGTCCCTGAGCATAAATACTCATTTAGACAGAACGAGTCGCACCGATAATATCGTGAAAAACAACATCGGGACCGTTGCTTATCTGTACTTCTGTCCAGCCAGCAGGATATAAGAATTGATAGCCATCAGTTGAATCTGTGTAGCTATTGAGTGCAGTAGTTGCTGCTGAACAACCATTAGTAAAGCACAAGGTAAGTATTAAAAATAAAGTAACTGAAATTCGTTTCCACATTTGTTCTGGTTCCTTTAGGCTGGAAATAATGCGATCTCGCACAGGATAATTTCTCATTTTATAAAACTGGTGAAGGTAAAAACCCCCATCTTTTAAGTGGGGGATGTAGAGCGAGGTCGGGCATTTATGCCCCTATACATGGTACAATGTTTGTTGTCAGTATAAGACGTTAAAACCTACCGAGGGACTCTCGGGAAGTATACGCCCAAGTCTCAAATCGGCGAGATGAAAGGAAATATCACTCCGCCCGAAGGGAACCCATAAGAATTTTTTTAGAAGAAAAAATTCTTATGGGTTCCCGAGTTGGCAAACGGGGGTATCCG
>JBCBQE010000389.1:0-6361 GCA_039820385.1 Cyanobacteria bacterium J06635_10 | reverse complement strand
CAGGAATGTTGCTGTAGCAAGAAAACTTTTAACTAAATTAAGGGATGTTTTACGGAAGTTTTGAGTATTCATAGTTCTAATCCTTGTTTGAATTTTTTTGAAATAAACCGGGTTGAAGTGATTCATTCATCGCTTCCGAGGTGATATATGTTTGAGAAGTAAACACTTATGTAAAATTTGTAAAAAAATGTTTGCAGCATTAGAGTAAATACACTCAGAAACCTCACCCCGTCCTTCGGACACCCCTCTCCTTATTAAGGAGAGGGGGGAAGGGGGAACTAATCCCGCCCTGGGGACACCCCTCTCGCCGGTGGAAGAAGGGAAGGGGGAACTACCCCCGTTCTGTCAGACACCCCTCTCGCCGGTGGAAGAGGGGAAGGGGGAACTACCCCCGTTCTGTCAGACACCCCTCTCGCCGGTGGAAGAGGGGAAGGGGGAACTACCCCCGCTCTGTCAGACACCCCTCTCGCCGGTGGAAGAGGGGAAGGGGGAACTACCCCCGCTCTGTCAGACACCCCTCTCCTTGATAAGGAGAGGGGAAGGGGGTGAGGTTATTTACAAACCGTTACCAATTAAGATGAAAGGTGCCCAATAATAAGGATGTTGGAATTTTTTAGTTTTCTGCTGTGGTTGCTCAACTACTTTAGGGTCGAAAATACCCCGTATTACACCAGCAGTGGAACCATCATCCTTAATTAATGCAATCTGAGCTTGTCGTAAGGCTTCTGCTTTGGTGACATTATCTTTCAAAGCATTCTTATAAAACTCATCCATTAGCGATTGCGTACCACCATCGGATACTTTCCACAAAGAAGCAATAGTTGCTCTGACTCCTCGATTTTGAAATTGATAACCCAAGCCGAGAACTTCTTCACCGTTACCAAATTTACCTCCCAAACCAGTTTCACAAGCACTTAATACCACCAAGTCAACATTATTCAACGTCCAATTACCGATTTCTTTGAGAGTGGCTTTGTCCCCATTACCAAATAGAATAAATGACTGTGAAGCATCTTCTGGTACAAATGCAGCATGAGTGGCAAAGTGAAGGACATCGTGTTCGTTCATGCTATAAATGACCGCATTTTTACTGAATTTATCGTTAATTAGTTGTTTGGTTTTAGGTATGATTTTTGCAAGATTTTCGACTTCTGGAAGTGTGAAAGGTAATTGAGCAAAAGGAAAATTACGCTGTCCTATTTCTATGTTGTATTCACCTTTCCCGAAGGCTCCTGCCAATACTTTTTTTAAGGGTTCAGGTTTTGCTGTAAAATCAGTAAGAGATTTGGCGGTGATATTGTTGACTTGGTAACGTTCTATCAGCCATTGATTTCCATCGTGGAGAGCGGCTAAAGGTATGTAACGTAATTTACCATCGGGAGCATAGATAATTGTTTTGGGTTTAGCTTGATTTAAGTCTTTTTCCAAAGGTTTAATCAGCAAGTCGTAAAGTCGCTTTGCAGAGGTTTTGACATCGGAATGGGGACTTTGCAATGCTTGACGGAAGTTGAGAATTTCTTGGCTAAGCTCCGAGCTTTTGATGTTGACGGTGCGTCGTAAAGGTGGAGAATCGGGAGTTGTAATAACTAATTCCAAACGGTTATCTAGAATCAAAGGATATATAATTACTGCATTCAAACGATGCAAATCATCCCGAAGAGCGTCAAGACTTTTTATATCTACTATTTGGTTTCGAGCTTCGGGGGTAAGCTCCTGCAATAATTGAACGATATCTTCTTGTTCAGCAAATTGATTAAATTGTTTGTTTAATTCTATCTCCAATACTGTCAGTTTATCAATCTCTTCTTTTTCTGCGGTAGTTCGTTGATTATTTGGTATTTCTCGTAGTCTAGAAAGTTCTTTTCCTAATTCAATCGCAGTTTTTGATTGTTGATTATATTTTTCGAGAATGATTTTTTCTGGAGCTAATAAATAATCTTCTAATCTTTGTGCTTTATATTGCCGGGTATTATGAAGATAGTCTTGTGCCTCTTGCACTTTAAGTAAATCAAGAACTTGCTGGGCTTCTTTAATTCCATTTTGTTTTAATAGCAAGTCAGCAAGATTGCGATAGGTTTCTTCAACTGTTTTGGTGTAGGATTGTCTTTGTTCGAGGGGAAGCGTTTGCAAGCCTTTTCTAATTTCTTCGCTTATTTTGACGGATTGCTTATAAAAAACGATTGCTAATTCCGGTTGTTTTTGTTCGACTAGTAAGTCACCAATATTACTGAGGATAATTCTTTCTAAAGCTTTGTTTTGAATCCTGCGACTGATATCCAAGGCTTTATTATAGGCTATATTAGCTTGCTGGTAATTACCCTGGCTTTTGTAAACTGTTCCTAAACTATCGAGGGTGTTGGCTTCGCTTGATGGATATTTGAGTTTTTGGAATATATAATTAGATTGTTTGAGATATTGTAAAGCTAAAGTATTTTGACCGAGTTTATTGTAAATTAAACCCATATTATTTAGAGTTGTTGCTTTAGCTCCTCGATTATTAAGTTGGTGATGAAATTTCAAAGCTTGTTGGTAAAATTCAAGAGCTTTATCGTCTTCTTCTAATCGATCGTGTACAAACCCAATATTGTGAAGAGTAGTACCGATACCATTTTCGTCGTTGATTTGCTTGCGGATTTTTAAGGAGTCTTGATAATGTTTTAGTGCTTGATGATGTTGACCTAATTCATCATGCACTAACCCAATATTATTAATAGTAGTTCCGATGCCAAGCCGATTTTTATTGTCTTGAAAAATTTTTAATGCTTGATTTAAATATTCTAATGATTGTGGATATTCACTGCGATGACGATAAAGTTCTCCTAAGTTATTCAGAATATAACCTTCCCCAAGATTATCATTAAGTTCTAATACAAAAATATCTAAAGCTTTATTAATTGATTCCTCTGCTTTATCATACTTTCCTTCATGTAAATAAGCTAAACCACGGTTATTAAGGATAACTCCATTTAATTTTTTTATCTCATTGTCAGTGGTGATTGATAAAATATCACCTATACCCGTGGCAACACAAAGTATACAGGAGGTGCTATTTTGCTCTGGTGAAGATGGTGGTATGGATACACTTTCAAGATTAGTGCCTTTGTCAATTGGGATAAAAAAATCTGAATCAAAACTATTACAGATATCATCCATACTATTAAAAAGTAAAGTCCCATTATAATTTTTTCTAGGATTATCATTTTGAGATGTTTCACTTTCAGGAATAATATTAGTACAAATATTACCAACTACCCCTATAGGTTGTTTTTTTATTTCTGGAAGTTTGTTTTCTTCTCTTGTAGATTTTTCGACTACTTGTTTTGCAATCGCTGAAGCTTTTTCTAAGAAACCGGAAGCTTTAGAATACTGCTTCAAATTAATATAAATTTGTCCAATTTGATTGAGAGTTGCAGCTACAGCTGCTTGATTGTTGATTCGTTTGAGAATTGGTAAAATCTTTTTTAACTTAGTTAATGCTTCTTGATAGTTGGATTGGTTATAATTTATTTCACCTTCTTTATAGAGTTGTAATGCTTTCTCTCTGAGTTGCTCATTTTTCAATTTATTCGCTTCAGGAAGAGGAATTTTTTTTTGAGAAGCATCATTTTTTTCTATATTCGTTAATTCTGACTGAGAAAAAGCAACTCTTGAAGGTAATGTAAACAGTAGCATTAGCGTCGCAGCAAGTAAATATTTAATTCGATAAAACATAATTAATTGGTACAAATGCAATAGTCTAATCTTAGTTGTTAATTATTGCTACAAATGAGCTAAAAATTTAACCATAATTAGTAATTTATTCTGAATCTTATACAGCGATTACCACTATTGCAAGTAATATAAATTACATATTATGAAAATAGGTAAAAAGTAATGGGCAATAGGTAATGGATAAACCCAAAATCTAAAATCCAAAATCAATTAACCAACTTCAAAGCTAAATGAAACAGTAGCAATATTAGATGTTTTCACCTCTCCAGCTTTTGCGCTTTTACCGCTACGTTCCCCACTCAAATCATTAATTAAATCCCCAATTACTTGAGAACCTCTAGTTTGATCTACCAAACATTTTTGTTGATTAGTTTCCTGTACTTTTAATTCTTGCTCTATCCTTTTCAATCCATATACAGCTTTATCTAAACTCGAACGACTGGCAATAATTAATACTTCTGCAAATCCTTTTTCTACTGCTTGTAATTTCAGCTTTTTGGGTTCACCAATTATTAAGGTATTTTTTGAAGCTAGCAGCATTTCTCTATTCAAATTTGTCCACTGATAAGGATAAATTACCGTTAATCCTCCGGTGGAATCTATTAATAGCATCGCTACATAAAGATTATGAGGACTATTATTTTTGATTTGAAACTTAAATAATTTATTTAGAGGTAGTTTGTTCTCGGGATAAATTGATTTGAATCTCGAAATTTTAGCAAAAGGTTGATTTGGTTGCTCGACTAAATTCATGGAAACTTCTACATCTAATTGAGATGAGTTTGTATTTAAAGTCATTTCCACAAGTCGAGTTGCTAGAAAAGATTTAAGTTTTGGCTCCAAACGACAAACAGCAGTCTTTATTGACTCTTGCTTTTCACCAAAAGATTGGGGTACTATTTGTAATCCTTCAGTAAATAAACCGATACTACCAACCGCTGGTAAATTTTCTACTTTTTGCTGCTGTAATATTTGTAAATACTCGTCAGTCATTCGACTCAAAATCAACTGTACTCCTCCCGGATATGGAATATTACCTCCGGAAGCGGGTACGGGTTTTATTCTATAAATTTCGGAAAGCTCTTTTTGTACAATACTAATCTCGTCACCAAGGGAAGAATCTAAACCAACACTCAAATGTAAATCTGCTGGTATCATCCGACTCGATTCTTGCAGCAGCATCCCCGGTTTCAGAGAAGTTATATTTCCCTTAGCATCCACTAGCTTTGCTCTAGCTTTCAAACCATCACGGGATTCTAATTTTAATTTCCCTCGTGTTTTCCCTGCTGCATCTACTACCGAGAAAGTTGCATCTTTATTAAAGGTTGCTAAACTTTTATTATTCAATCCTCCCAACCACAAACTGGCTTGATTCCCTTTGACTCCGGTAATAACTGCATCTGTTGACACAAACTTTTTATCAATAAAATACACTGGTTGGCTTTGATTACCGTCTGCGAAGGGAGAATGCCCACCCGTTGATTTTACTATAGGAGAAATATAGGCGATCGCATTTTTGACGCTATCGGTTTCCTGCCACAAATATTGCGTCATTGCATAAGAAAAAGCACCAGCATAAAAGCCATCAAATTGTGCATCCAAAGCTTCTTCATCTCGTTGAGCGGCAGCCAGAATTACCCCTTTTGCAACACCATTACAGCGACGACGAGCGAATTCATTCTCCGATATTCCCAGTTGATTCATCCAGCGTTGTTGATAAGCAATTTCTTCTTGACTGGGTTCTAATGTATTAATATTATTACGAATTGCCGATCTAACCTGATAATTTCCCCGAGTACCACCACCAGAGTAACAACTATCCAAAACAACGGTAACATTATTGGTTTTTAATGCAGAGATTAATAAGAATAAGCTACGTCCCATAATGTCTTGTGGTGAGCCATTTAATGTATCATCTACGGGTACAAAAGTGCTGTTATATTCATCATTAAATTGTTGATTAGAACAATTTTGGATAGGGTTAGGATCTCGCAATCTATACCCATGCCCGGAAAAATGAAATACTACTACATCCCCAGGTTTGGCTTGTTTAATTAAATGTTCTTCAAATGCATTTAAAATATTGTTGCGAGTTGGTTGCTTATGTTTAGATTCCTCGGTTGTTAATCTAAGAATGTCGTTTTGTTTAAATTTAAAACGGTTAATTAGCAGTTGTTCCTGTAAATCGACATCATTAACGCATCCCCTCAAGCTATTAAGATCGTTGTTATTTGGATAATTAATTCCTACCAACAGCGCTAGCTTGCGGGGAGTATCTTGTGCAAGCACTTGAGCGTAGCGGTTTCCTTTTTCAAAAATATTATAATGACTTAAACCAAAGGTGGCTAAAGTTGAACCAGTAAATTGTAAAAAATGGCGACGCTTCATGATAATTTTCCTGGATTTAAATTGTTAACTAGCGTATTTATTAGTAATAGCACTGCCAAAAATAACTACACGATGTTTTTGCAAAATACTTAATTTTACAGAAATATTGGCAATAAAATATCAACATAAATACCATAGTCCTAGCTAGAGTTAGAACGAGATAAACTACATCCTGATTTTTTTATTCCATAATTTTATATCACGTACTTGTAGCAAAATTATGACAAATATTTCGCGAGGATTATTATATTGATTTTCGTTT
>JBCBQE010000388.1:0-6393 GCA_039820385.1 Cyanobacteria bacterium J06635_10 | reverse complement strand
TAGAAATTTTTAAAAAAACAGTTGAAATTTTAACTCAAAAATCTCAAAATCAAGATTTTTTATTCATGGGTGATTCTCAACAGCAAGAATTAAAAAATCTCCAAGAACATATTAAATCCTCTAACGAATGGCTGTTATATACTTTTTATTTAAATAAAACAATAGTTTACTATTTTTTCAAAGATTTATATCAGGCTGTTGATAATACAATTAAGTCGGAAAAATATATAAAAAGTATTGGTTCATATCTAACTGCTCCACAACACAATTTCTACTCTTCGCTTTCCTTCCTCGCTCATCATCATAATTGTAATATAGAACAACAAAACGAAATATTAAAAAAAGTAGAAAAAAATCAGCGTGATATGAAAATATGGGCTAGTCATTGCCCAGAAAACTTTCAAAATAAATACGATTTAGTAGAAGCAGAAAAAGCACGAGTCTTGGGACAAAATTGGCAAGCTCAAGAACTTTATGAAAAAGCAATTGAAGGTGCAAAAAAATCGGAATTTATCCACGAAGAAGCCATAGGTTACGAACGCGCAGCAGAATTTTATCTTTCCCTAGGTAGAGAACAAATAGGACAACTATACCTCAGAAATGCCCATCATTGTTACAGTCGCTGGGGTGCAAATGCGAAAGTTCAAGCTTTGGAAGCTGAATATTCACAGTTGTTTGTTGGAAGAAGTAATAGAAAGGGAATTACTGAAGTCAACCCAACTGAATCTACTACGGGTACTGAAACACAAATGTTGGACTTAAAAAGTGTTATTAAATCATCACAAGCCTTAGCCAGCGAAATCCTCTTAGATAAGTTACTGGCAAAATTAATGAAAGCTGCCATCGAGAATGGAGGTGCTCAAAAGGGCTTTCTAATTCTTAAACAAGATGAAAAATGGGCAATTGAAGCTGAAGGGAAAGTTGATTCTGATGATGTTAATATACTGCAATCAATCAAGATCGATTCTGTAGACGATCGCCAAATACCAATTTTACCAGTTACAATTCTTAACTATGTGATTCGTACTCAAGAAAATGTAGTTATTGATAACGCAACAGTTGAAGAAAAATTTACCCGCGATGACTACATTGTTGCGACTCAACCAAAATCTATTCTCTGTACTCCCTTGTTAAATCAAGGCAAACTAAGTGGTATCTTATATTTAGAAAATAATTTAACCACAGGGGCATTTACCAGCGATCGCATTGAAGTGTTAAGAATTCTTTCTGCTCAAGCTGCCATTTCTATTGAAAATGCCCGTCTCTACAAGCAGTTAGAAGATTATAATCGTAATTTAGAATTGAAAGTAGAAGAACGTACTCATGAACTATCACAAACTCTAGAAGTTCTTAAAGCCACCCAAGCGGAATTGCTGTTTGAAAACGACTTACTGAAGGGTGCCGAACAACCTTCAACCTTTGACTATCAAGTGGGGGGAAGTTTGCCCATGGATGCTCCCACTTATGTAGTGCGCTCGGCGGATCGTTATCTCTACAAAGCTTTGAAGCGTGGGGAGTTTTGTTACATTCTCAATCCCCGGCAAATGGGTAAGTCAAGTTTGATGGTACGCATGATCCAGTATCTCAATAATGAAGGATTTAGCTGCGGAGCGATCGATCTAACCCGCATTGGCAGCGAAAATGTAACTCCAGATCAATGGTATAGAGGTTTGACAGCAGAGCTATGGCGAAGTTTTAGTTTGCTAAGAAAGGTTAATCTCAAAACTTGGTGGCAGGAGCGCAGTGACATTTCTCCTGTTCAGAGATTGAGTCAATTTATTGAAGAAGTTTTGTTGGTTGAAATTGCCAAACTTGATGATAATTATCCGAAAAACTTGGTGATTTTTATCGATGAAATTGATAATATATTGGGCTTGAATTTTACAGTGAATGACTTTTTTGCTGTGATTCGCTCCTGTTATAACCAGCGCAGTATCAATCCAGAATATCGCCGTTTAACATGGGTTCTCTTTGGAGTTGCCACCCCTGGAAATTTAATTACTAGCCATGAAAGAACCCCTTTTAACATTGGACAGTCAATTCACCTAGAGGGCTTTAAAGAACATGAAGCACAACCTTTACTTCGAGGATTAACTGAAAAAGTCAGCAATCTTCAAACAGTACTCAAAGAAATTTTATCATGGACAAGTGGTCAACCTTTTTTAACCCAAAAACTCTGTCAATTCATCCGCAATTCTCCATCCCCTATCCCAAATAATCAAGAAGCCCAATGGGTGGAAAATTTGGTACAAACGAAGATAATAGAAAATTGGGAATCACAAGACGAACCACAACATTTGAGAACTATAAGAGATAGACTTCTCAAAAGCAAACAATCGGCTCGGCTAATAGAACTGTATCGACAAATTTTGCATCAAAGAGAGGTTGTTGCAGTTGATAGCCCAGAGGAAAAAGAATTACTTTTATCAGGGTTGGTAGTCAAGCAAGAAGGAATTTTGAGGGTTCATAATCGTATTTATAAATCAATTTTTGTTTAATTGAGAAAAGTATTGTTTATAAGCGAAGGAAGGAGTTAGGAGAAAGATACAAATTGGTAGTGTTTTTTTTACTTAGGACTTACGCAACTGGCACATTTTCCTTGTAGGGTGCTCGTACACTCACTAATTGTTAAACGAAATAATGAGACAATCAGTGTACGGCACCAAGCAGAGTCGTGTGACAATTGCGTAAATCCTGAAACTTTAGTTATGAGTTTAAAACTCATAACTAAAGTTACTCCATCAAAGCCCTGCTTAACTAACGGTGAATTTTCAGGAGATTCATCTCCTTTCGTCGCAGATGTCGTTGAATTGCTACAACTAGCGCTCAACAAACCAAGTCCTAAAACTGCTAGCCCCATACCTAAATACTGTATTAATCTACTATTCATTATTTTTTAGCTGAAATTAATAGTTATGAGTTGATTTATAATAGATCCGAATTAAATATTCCCAAATTTTCTAACAAACTATTACTAAGGTCAAAATCTTTAATATTTCTGCTGTTATCACCTATTTTATTTATAAAATTGTTATCTGCTAACAATTTGAAATCAAAAAGTATATTAAATCACTTAACACTTTGTTAATCTGGACTATACCATTGTATAAGTTTGATGGTGTATTACTTGCAGCTTAAGTATTATTCCTAATTTTATGGTGGCTGCTGGTAGATAAGGCGTTATTAGAAAAATACGGATTTGGTAATATGTCTATAGATTTAAGGAAGTTTTTTCAAGCTACGAATCCTAGTAAAACTCTGGAGATTGAAAATGCTGAAGACCAAAAGTATTATATTGATTTTTCTTCGGTAAGAGGTGGCAAAATTATTGAGGAGTTGCGGGATAATATTACGTTTTTCTCACCGGAAGAGCCTACTTGTGTCTTGTTTACGGGACATATTGGATGTGGTAAGTCTACTGAATTATTGAGACTAAAAACGGAACTGGAAACAGAAGGCTTTTATGTGGTTTATTTTGAGTCTAGCGAAGATATGGAAATGGCTGATGTTGATATCGGAGATTTCCTGCTGAGTGTGGCGCGTCGAGTCAGTCAAAATCTGGGTGATATGGATTTGGATGAACCCAGTCGATTAAAGGAGTTGTTACAAGGGGCTTGGCGAGTTCTGAATGCGGAAATTGTCAGCATGAAAACTAAGCTTCCGGGTATTGGTGATGTTGGTGTTAGTTCTGATAAGGATAAATTCTCTCTAGCTTTTGGTATTGGAGAAATTACGGCGAAGACTAAGGATGATGCAACTTTGCGAGGGCGTTTAAATCAATATTTAGGTCCTCAAAAGACTAAGTTGTTGGAGGCAATAAATTCTGAGTTACTCGAACCTGCTGTAGAAAAGTTGAAGGAACAGGGTTATACTGGATTGGTGGTGATAGTAGATAATCTAGACAGGGTGGATTCTCGCGCTAAGCCTTGGGGAAGACCACAACAAGAGTATCTATTTATCGACCAGAGTGAATATCTAACTAAGTTACGGTGTCATGTTGTTTATACAATGCCTTTGGCGTTAAAGTTTTCTAATCACTATGGAAACTTGACTCAGCGATTCCCAGAGGATCCAAAAGTGTTACCGATGGTATCAGTGGAATTACCTGATGGAAGTACTTTTGAACCGGGAATGGTATTGTTACGACAAATGGTATTGGCGCGGGCTTTTCCCGATTTAAATCCACAGCAGCGTCTGAATAGAATTAATCAGGTTTTTGACAATCCAAAAAGTCTAGATAGATTATGTCAGGTAAGTGGCGGACATGTACGAGATTTACTACGATTGTTAAATAACTGGATTCAGAGAGAGAGAAAACTTCCTTTGTCACGTCAAACATTAGAAGCTTTGATTCGTTACCGTCGCAATGAAATGACTATGCAAATTTCTGATGATGAGTGGGAATTGCTGCGCCAGGTGAAGAAGCGGAAGAAGGTGAGAGGCGATTTGGAGTATCAAGCTTTAATTCACAGTCGTTTAGTATTTGAATACCGCGATGCTGGTGGTGAATCTTGGTTTGATGTCAATCCTATTTTGGCTCAAGCGAGTGAGTTGGAAGAGTGAGGGGAGTTATGAGTTGTAGAGACGTAGCACTGCTACGTCTGTTATTGAGTTAGGAGTTATGAGTTATGAGTGAAGAATTTGAAGATAGTAAAGAATT
Organism: Cyanobacteria bacterium J06635_10; assembly: GCA_039820385.1. Taxonomy (GTDB): domain Bacteria; phylum Cyanobacteriota; class Cyanobacteriia; order Cyanobacteriales; family Nostocaceae; genus Rivularia. The sequence goes on along the minus strand of JBCBQE010000388.1, from coordinate 1,733 downwards.
ACAGAATAATGAGACAAAGGAATCAGGGGATACTTCTTCTTTCTCACTCTCTAATTCTTCAAACGAAGAAGGCTTAGAGGAGCTTGCTTGGACTTTGGAAGCTTCGGTGGGTGAGTTTAAGTTGATTTTGGCACGTTGTAATTATTTGCGGTTGCGATCGCGATTAGTAAAAAGACTGCGACAACTGACTGATATTGACGTTAGGATTCTGAATTTGGAGAAAACTGATAAGACTCTATATGGAACTATTGCTGAGGAGGTTAAGGAAAATCCGCCGGATGCTTTAATGGTTTTTTACTTAGAGTCTGTGCATAATTTAAAACAAATGTTTCGTGCTACCAATCAGGTGCGGGAGGAGTTTCGCAAGCGGTTTCATTTCCCTGTTGTCTTGTGGGTGACAGATGATGTATTGCCTCAATTAGTCCGCTCAGCAAACGATTTTGAGAGTTGGGCTACTACAACTGAATTTGCGATCGCTATTGATGAATTAACAGCTACTTTGAAAAAAGATACCGATGCTTTATTTGCTACAGCTTTGGCTGCCGATGCTTATTGTCTGGGTTGGCAAATGGGATATCTGCGTCGCCGAGAAGTAATTACAGCATTCGGGGATTTACAAAGTAGGGGACATGAATTAGAACCAGCTCTTAAAGCTAGTGTAGAGTTTGTTTTAGGACAAGATGCTTATTTGACAAATCAGATTGAGCAAGCTTTGAAATATTATTATCAAAGTTTGGCTTTTTGGCAAAGTTCCCTTGAGACTCATCAATTATCCATAAAAGAACCAAAAATTTATTCTCCCTATCCCCCCTCTCCCTCCCTTTCTAATTATAAATTGGGGGTAATTTTGTTTTATATTGGCTTATGCTATTTCCAACAGGCTCAAAGATATCGTTTGAAATCCGTTGATTTTTTACAAGAAGGGAAGAAATATTTTCAACAAAGTATTGATATTTTTACTTTAGCCAATCGTCCGAATTTAGTTGCAAAATTTATCAATCCTTTGGGTGAAGTTTTACAACGTTTGGAAAATTGGAGTGAATTAAAAAAGATTGCTCAAAAGTCTTTAGACTTACAGCAATTATACGGTAATCCCCTGCGGATAGCACAAGCTTACGGTTTTATGGCAGAAGTTTCATCAAGTCAAAGTCAATGGAATCAAGCAAAACAATATGCTTACCAAGCTTTACATAATATCTCCAAAGCTCCCTCAGCACAATTACAACATCGCGCTTTATATTTACTGTTATTAGCAATAGCAGAAACACACCTCGATCAAAAACAGCGAGCCGTAAAACATTTACAAATGGCGCGGGATATTGGTTCTCAAGATAACCCACATCAATATATTCGGATTTTACAATCTTTGCAGGAAGTGTATTGGGAACAATATCGTTATTTAGAAGCATTTCGCGTTAAACTCGAACAGCGTTCTATCGAACAACAATATGGTTTTCGGGCGTTTATTGGTGCAGGAATAATTCAACCGCAAAGACAAGCGAAATTAATTGTAGAGACTTTACATACAACTTCCATACAAGCAGCATCTGTATTAGAAACAGTAGCACCAGAAATGACTGCATCTGGTAGAGGAAGGGACGTAGAAAAGTTGTTAGAAAAGATTGCTCGTCCCGACTGTAAAATGATCATTATTCATGGATATTCTGGTGTAGGAAAAAGTTCTTTAGTACAAGCAGGATTAGTTCCAGCTTTGAAACACAGTTCTATTGGTT
>JBCBQE010000387.1:0-6399 GCA_039820385.1 Cyanobacteria bacterium J06635_10 | reverse complement strand
CCTTTAAAATTTGAACACGCATTCTACTGTACCCGCAACCAGTCAATGGCAACAGGAAAAACCAGTCCTAGTACCAAGGAAGAAAGAATACATTTATCTGGAACAAAAGTGCGGGAAATGCTGAGAAACGGACAAACCCCACCACCAGAATTTTCCCGTCCCGAAGTTGCAGATATCTTAGTTTCTTCCATGAAAGTAGCAACAGTTTAATCATCCACGAGCCCATATACACCAATTACTAACCAAAAAGAGAGGAGAATCATGACATTAGCTAACACACTTTCCATCGTTGAAGATATCGCTAAATTAGAATCCGAATACTCACAAAAAAGTCCGCAAGAAATTCTTGCATTTGCCCTCAAGCAGTTCGATAACATTACAATTTCCTTCAGTGGTGCCGAAGATGTTGTCTTGATAGACATGGCAGCAAAAATCAAGAGAAATATCCAAGTCTTCTCTATTGATACAGGGCGCTTGCATCCCGAAACTTACCAATTTATCGATAGAGTTAGAAAGCAATATCGAGTTAAGATAGACGTTATTTCCCCAGATGCAGCAGAAGTACAAGCATTAGTTAAGGAAAAAGGACTATTTAGCTTCTATCAAGACGGGCATAAAGAATGCTGTGCTATCCGCAAAGTCAAACCATTACGTCGGAAACTAAAAACCGTTGATGCTTGGATTACCGGGCAACGCAAAGATCAAAATCCTGCAACTAGAAATAGCGTTCCCGTGGTTCAGGTTGATACTGCTTTTTCTTCAGATGAACGTACATTAATTAAATTCAATCCTCTCGCAAACTGGACTTCTGCTCAAGTATGGCAATACATCCGCGCCAATGAAATTCCTTACAACAAGTTGCATAATCAAGGCTTTATTAGCATCGGTTGCGAACCTTGCACAAGAGCAGTTTTACCCAATCAGCACGAGCGTCTTGGGCGTTGGTGGTGGGAAGAAGCTGCTGATAAAGAGTGTGGCTTCCACGAAATCAATTTAACTCAGAATCAGGGTTAATTGTTCCTTTCCAACCCTCCTTGCTGGCGGGGAGGGTGCCCCTGGCGGGTGGGGTGTACGCTGTGTAACAAATTTATGGAGACGTAGCAATGCTACGTCTCTACAAGAAAATCAAATTCATCAAAGTAGTTGTAACCAATAAAATCATGAATATCAAACTAGTTCAAAAAATCAAAACAGATGGTAATTCTTGCCGTAAATCAGCAAGGGTTTTGAATAACCTTAAAGAATTAAATTTACTTGAAAAAATAGACGAAATTATTGCTGCTGACGAACGGGAACAATCTAATAGTCAAGGATTTACTTTAGCTAGAGAACATCAAGTATCTTCTGCACCTTTTTTCATTGTCGAGAATGATGAAGGCGTTAGTCGGGTTTATACAGCATATTATCGCTTCATGAAAGATATTTTCAAAATATCAGTTTCTGAAGAAGATGAAATCTCAGAAATGATGGCTCAAAATCCAGATTTAGATTACATCTAATTTTGATAGAGACGTTATATATAACGTCTCTACATTTTCATAATTTTACTGTTAATTAATTAGTAGCTATAAAAATGGAAACTCCACACCAAAAAATTAAGGAAGACATTACAAAAGCACTTCCATTTAATGCCATAATACCAGGATTATTATTAACTGCTGGAGTTGCAATTCTAGCTGAATATCTCAAAAAAATTCCATCCCTTTCATTATTTAGCTCGTTAATCATCGCCATTATTTTAGGAATAATACTTAAAAACACAATCGGAGTTTCTCAAATTTTCAAACCAGGAATTGCCTTTTCTTTAAAACGCATTCTCCGATTATCTATCATTCTATTAGGATTGCGCCTCAGTTTACCTCAAATACTTGCAGTTGGGCCAGTTGGATTAGCTATTGTGTTTGTCACTTTGACCAGTACTTTTGTATTTACTTGTTGGTTTGGGAGACAAATTGGAGTCGATCGAAAACTTACAAAATTAATTGCTGCAGGTACTTCAATTTGTGGTGCTTCTGCGATCGTTGCTACTAACGGGGTAGTAGAAAGTAAAGACAAAGATGTAGCTTATGCTGTGGCAATAGTAACCATTTTTGGTACTCTTTCTATGTTGCTTTATCCGCTAATATCTACTTTCGCTCAGATAACATCTGAAGAATTTGGGATTTGGTGTGGTGTTTCTATTCATGAAACAGCCCAGGTAATAGCAGCCGCATTTCAAGGTGGAGAAGTCAGTGGTGAATTTGGTACGATCGCTAAATTATCAAGAGTTATCTTTTTAGCTCCAGTTGTTCTAACTTTGGGATTTATTACACCATCTTCTTCATCAACAGAAAATAAATCAAAAAAATTACCGATACCTTGGTTCGTCTTTGGATTTATTGCTCTAATGTTGCTAAATAGTGCGAATATTTTCCCTGATAGCGTGAAAAAATCAGTAACTGAAATCAACCATTTTCTATTAACAATTTCTATGGCAGGAATGGGGTTAAAGACTAGTATTATTGAAATCAAACAAAGTGGAATAAAACCTCTGTATTTAGGTGCCGTTTCATGGATATTTATCTCAGTTATGAGTTTAAGTCTTATCAAAGCTTTTTATTAATCGGTTATTAGTTTTTTCACTCTCGTTGAGTTTGAAAATAAGATCAATTGCTCGATCGGCGTTATTTAATTCTTGGAGGTTTACAATGAAGAAAGTATTATTAAGTATTGCTGCATTAGGTTTATTTGCTCTTCCCGCCTATGCAACTCAAGGAATCAGAGAAAAATCTATGCAAGAGATAGCTAGAGCTAGGAAAGATAGTATTGTTAGAGCGAAAAGAGATGGTATCGTCAGAGTAAAAAGTAATTTTACTGTAGAAGAAACAGTTCAACGCTTTGAATCTATTGCCAAAGAACGGGGTTTAAATATTTTTGGCACAGTTAATCACCAAGCAGGAGCCGAATCTGTTGATCTAGAATTACGTCCGACACAAGTAATTATATTTGGCAATCCTCGTGTTGGTACGCCGTTAATGCAGTGCAATCAAACTACGGGAATTGATTTACCCCAAAAAGCCCTTATTTGGGAAGACGAAGAAGGACAAGTTTGGCTTGGTTACAATAGTCCGAAATATCTATCAAAACGTCATCGACTAAGAGGTTGTGGTGAAGAAGCATTAGAAACAGTTGGTAATGCTTTAAAAATGTTAGCCCAAGATGCTACTCAGTGAACAATTATCAATTATCAATGAACAATTATCAATGAACAATTATCAATAAACAATTATCAATGAGCAATTATCAACTATCAACTAACAACTAACAACTATCAACTATCAACTAACAACCATCAACTAACAACTATCAACTATCAACTATCAACTATCAACCATCAACTAACAACAAAAAAGGAAAGATTCATGCAATTATCAAAACAAGATTTACAAGCATCCACAGACAAAGTTTACGATACTATTGTTATCGGCGGTGGAATTGGCGGTTTATCTGCCGGAATTTACTTACAAAGATATCTTTTAGATACTCTCATTATAGACAAAGGAAAAGCTCGTTCCTTCTGGATGCAGGAACTCCACAATTATCTCGGCGTACCCCCAGATACCCAAGGGCGTACTCTACTTAAAAATGGTAAAGATCATTATTTATCTCTAGGAGGAGATTCACTTAATGGTTATGTCGAAGAGGTGATTGATGAAGGAGATACCTTTGCTGTTAAAGTTAAAGTTGGTCGTAAAAATAGCACTTATTCGGTATTCCGTGCCAAATATTTGATTGCAGCTAGCGGTATTATTGACAACTTACCTTTTGTAGACAATATGCAAAATGTCTACGAATATGCCGGATACAATTTGCACGTCTGCTTGATATGTGATGGTTACGAAATGGCAGACAAAAGAGTTGGCGTGTTTGGTAAAAATCAACGTAGTTTAGAAGTCGCTTTTAGTCTTGGTTGGTTTACACCATATATCACCCTTTTTACTCAAGATATGTTTGAAGTTAGTTCCCAATTCCGCGATCGACTGTGGGAATATGAATATGATTTAGTCGAAAAACCAATTAAGCAATTTATCGGCGAAAACCATCAAATGACTGGCGTGCAAATGATGGATGGTTCTGTAATAGAATTAGATGCTGGATTAATTTCCATGGGTTCCCAATTTCATTCGAGTTATCTTTCTGGGTTAAACCTCCAAACCCAAGGAGAAAATTTAGTCACAGACAATATGTGTCGTACATCTCATCCCCGAATTTTTGCAATTGGCGATTTGAAATTAGGGCTGAATCAAGTAGTTGTTGCAGCTTCTGATGGTGCTGTTGCAGCTACAGGTATTTGGCGGGATATTCGCCGTGAAAGAGGTGTCAAACGTCGGTTAGATAATATTGATTCTCCGCTTTTAGCTAGTTGAGATATTTCAAGGTGATAATAATTGATAATTGATCATTGATAATTGATCGCTGATAAAGAGACTACCTAGTCTACCAATGTCCATTAATTAGAACCTTTACTCATAAAAACGGCTAAGGTAAGCTGAGCATATTTAGCACCAGTAGGAGTATTTTCAATACTTGCCATCAAAATTGAACCACCAAGCAAGAGCAAGTATTGTTGAGAAAACACTTCAGGCGATTGAATACCAGCTTCGAGAGCTAGTTTAAAAATGTGAGTCCGAATTGATTGTCTCACCGTCACGGCTATTTGGTTTACAGGATGAGAAACATCCGCGATTTCTAAAGCAGCTTTAATAAAGGGGCATCCATGATAATCTGGACTTTCATACCATTCTTGTAACACATCAAAGCTTGCTAATATCTTTTCTTTAGGGTTACTTGCTCTTTGGTTAAGAGTTTCTTCAAACCAATTGAGCCATCGCTTTGCTTGGAAGTGCATTACTTCCACTATTAGTTCATCCTTAGATGGGAAATATCGATAAAATGTACGTCTGGCAATATCTGAGCTGGCAATTATTTCGTTGATGCTAACTTGATTAAAACCTTTGTAGTAAAACAATTGGGCTGCTGCAATCAAAATTTTATCTCGTAGCTGATTTTTTCTAGATATATCGCCCAATAAGATAGGATTCTGTTGGCGCTGACAATTAGTTTCCCCGCTCATAAATCAATTTTATTATGTAGACTAATCTGTATACTTAGTAGTATCTTGAAATGCAGGCTTATATATTAGGCTATCTGAGATTTCCTCTCGGAAGCTTTATATAGAGTGTTCCATTAATAAGCTACATTTGACAACAGTCTACAAAATTGATACCCAGGGAGCGCGGGATGACAAACGAAAAACAGCTCGAAATCGGATTATTTGTCATGCGTTTGAGTATGTCCATATTTTTTCTAGCTTTAATAATACAGAAGCTGATAGCTACTCAAGGAACAAAAGGTATATTTGAAGGGTTTTATTCATTTGCCTCTTATCCGTTATTGTTTATTGGAGCAGTTTCAATAGTAGCCTTCTTTTTGGGTTTGTATAAAAAATTTTCTTACGGTGCTTTGTTAGGTATACAGTTAGTTTTAATCGCTTCTATGTATAATGGAATGCTTAATCCTGACGAGGCGACTTATATTTTATTTTGGGGCAGTATTCCATTACTCGGAGCTTTAATTGGGTTATTTTTATTGCGAGATAATGATAATTTTTTGACTTTCGATCGCTTGATAGATCGGAAGTTAAAATCATTCAATAATTGCTACTGGCAGCACAAACAAAGAACCTTGGAAATTTTATCACACCTTAGTCATCGCACGGGTGAATATAGCGTATATTTAAAAGAAATAGCAAAAGGTGTTAGCGAACTAATTGATATTAATTTTTCAGTGATTACTATTTGCCAAGAAGGTTTTGGTCAAATATTAGCTAGTAATATACAAATAGGTGAGGATAACGGTTCTCATTCCTTACACGGCCAATTAACTGGTACAGTTGTCAATTCTGGTCAATGTCTTGTTGTTGAAGATACAAAAACTTGTACAGAATATGGTCAAGCACCAGAAGGATATCGTGCATATTTAGGAATACCATTACGCACATCTCAAGGCAAAGTTATAGGTACAATTTGTTGTTTTCACAATCAACCGCGCAAATTTTCTACTCAAGAAATAGAAATTGTTCAGTTATTTGCCGAAAGAGCAGCAACAGCGATTGATAATCACCATCTTTACCAACAACAAAGACAGTTTAATCAAATTTTAGAAACAGAAGTAACGAGAAAAACAGAAGAATTACGAACAGCACAGGCAAAACTTGTGGAACAAGAGCGCTTGGCGGCAATTGGTGAATTTGCAGCTTCTATAGTTCACGAAATTCGTAACCCTTATTCTACAATAAAATTAGTTTTAGAGTATTTTAATAAACTAGATTTATCTACAGAGGTAAAAAAAAGATTAAAT
>JBCBQE010000386.1:0-6401 GCA_039820385.1 Cyanobacteria bacterium J06635_10 | reverse complement strand
TAAGTCGGCACAAATAAACCAAGCTACATTACAGCTTGGGTTAATTACCCTCAAACCCTTATTCCTATTGCCTTTTGACTATTGCCTATTGCCTTATCCCAATTACTATTTTCAATGCCAACCTACTTAATACTTTTATTCTTATACCATTTCTTTATAAAGATGCGCCGAATTTAACCACCTAACGGTTGGCTTTGTAGAGGTAGCTCCAGCCTTCGGGGCCTCTCCGAGAAGGCGCAGCCTCATACAGAATTGGTATTACTGTAAGAATTCGGTGAGAAAAATTCTAACTACCCCCTCACGGTACCTCTTGTTGATTTCAATGTTCAATTTCGAGTTGCCGATGCCAAAATATAATCATGTCAATAGAATCTAACTCCAACTCATCAAAACCTCCAAACCTCCAACCTCCATCCGAAGACAAATGGCAACCGGATGAATTTGAGAGTGCAATAAGTAAAAGCCAGTTACCCAGCGGGCTTACGGCTCAACAAGTGAACTCGGCGATCGCTTCGGTGCAGTCGCAACAAAACACCCATGCTTTACAACAAGCTCGTTCCTCATTTTCTATCAGTAGCTCCACTGAACTGCAAGTCAAACCGAGAGCCTTATTAATAACTTTATTTACAACTTTAGTGACGGTGGTTGGAATAGTCATAAATCAACCAATCGTTGGCATTACAGGAACTATAGCAACATTATTTTTATCAGTATTAATAATTTTTCCGTGGTTGCGAGTTGTAATTACCGACTTGCTGACACCCAAACAGCGAGCATTGATTATTGCTTTTTTGGGTATAACTGTGGCAGTTGCTGGCTTAGTCAAATTTGTTCCCGGCAAAATCGACTGGGATATTTCGGGTACCCTAGCCGATTGGTTTGGCGCTTTAGGACAAATTTTGATTGCCGTGATTGCGGTTTACATCGCTTGGCGACAGTATGTAATTTCCAAAGATTTAACTATTCAGCAAAACTTACTTACCATTCAGCAAAATAATATTACCCAACAGCAGACAATTGACACTTACTTTCAAGGCATTTCTGATTTAGTATTAGATGAAGAAGGATTATTAGAAGATTGGCCCCAAGAAAGATTACTTGCAGAAGGGCGTACCGCTGCCATTCTCAGTAGTGTTGACGCTGTAGGTAAAGCCAAAATTATCCGATTTTTATCTCGCTCTAAATTACTAACACCATTACAACGAGACGGGCATCTAGGTAGAGCTATTCTTGATGGTAGTGGAGGCTACGCAGTAGATTTAGTTTCAGGAGTGCGTGTAATAGACTTAGGGGTAATGTTAGCAGGTGCGAATCTTTCGGGTACTGATTTACGGTGGACGGATTTTAGTGAAGCTAATTTAGTGCGGGTTAATTTGAGTAATTGTGACTTAGTAAAAGCGAATCTTTGCCGCGTCATTTTATATGAAGCCGACTTATCTGGAGCTGACTTAAACGGAACTAAACTTTTTTACGGTTCCTTGGAGGCGGCATCACCCCGCAGTCGCTTGCATCCGCCTAATTATAATACTGGAGAGCGCACGGGTGCAGTAGTGGAAAATGCCGATTTTACCAATGTTATACGGATGTCTCAACACAACCTTCATTATTGTTGTAATTGGTGCGGTGAAGAAAGTAGAAAGACTATTCCCGGTGGTTGTGAAGGTATTGAGAATAAATTGGGCAGGTAAATCAATGATCAATGATCAATGATCAATTATCAATTATTAGTTGTTGACTGTTGACTGTTCATTGTTGACTGTTGACTGTTCACTGTTGACTGTTCACTGTTAAATTGGGTTGCATACAGAGCAACCCAACTTAAACTGATTATTTACCAATAATTTCTGGAATTTTATCTGCCATAGATTTATCTAGACGAGCGCCGTGAACTTGTACTATACAAGAAGCGAGATAATTTCCCCAACGTGCCGCCTTTTGAGCATCCAAACCATTAGTTAGTCCATATAACACTCCTCCAGCGAAGGAGTCTCCAGCACCAACGGTGTCAACGGCATCAGCGGGAAAGCCTGGTACATGAACAATTTCTTTGTTTTGTACTACGAAACAGCCATTTGCACTATCGGTAATAAAGCCAAGCTCAACTATTTCGCCGATTTTACTGACGCAATCTTGTAAAGATTCGGTTTCACAGAAATGACGAGCTTCATCAGCATTGCAAAATACTACATCGCAGTATTTGGAAACTAATTTGTGAAAATCATCGCTAAAGCGACTTACCAAAAATAAATCGGAAAAGGTAAAAGCAACCTTTACATCATGACGCTTGGATTGCTCCATAGTCTCAATAGAAGCTTTCCTTGGATCTTCTGCATCCCAAAGATAACCTTCTACATAACTGTACTTACATTCTCGCAATTTTTCTACATCGATATCAGTAGGGGCTAAAGTTGTAGAAACTCCCAAATGAGTACACATAGTACGTTCGGCATCAGGAGTTGTTAAAACTAAACAAGTGCCAGTTGAACCACTATCTTCCTCCGTGGGAAGTACATCAAAATTAATTCCAGCTTCTAATAAATCTTGACGATAAAACTCACCATTAGTATCGCGAGAAACCTTACCCGAATAAAAACCCTTACCACCACTTTGCGCGATCGCAATCATTGTATTAGCAGCAGAACCTCCGGAACTCAATTCTAAGGAATGGTGTTTCAACTCCCGTAATAATTGTCCCTGCTTTTCGGAGTCCATCAGAGTCATACCACCCCGACTCAGGTTATGTTCCTTAACGAAATCGTCTTCGACTAACGCCAAAATGTCTACCATAGCGTTACCTACGCCAAAGACATCTACTGACTTAGAATGTTCTGCTGTCATTGAATTTACGTTTATGTTAAAGCTGCCATTTTAGTTTAGGGGAATTCGTGGAATTAATATAGTTGTGGTGGGTAATTTTGATAGTTCAAGTTTTTGTAGGGTGTGTCACGACTTGAGATAATTGGCGAACACAACAGAATAGCTTGTATTGCCGTAACGCACCATTTTTATCAGATTTTAGTAAAAATAATTACGATTGATTCAACGTAATACGATCCGCCGAGGGTTGCTTTCTCCCCGACTGATAGCAAAAGAAGGTAGGTTGGGGAGCCAAAAAAAGCGGCCAGGCACCGTTGTAGGAAGTGAAGCAGCGCGCGCGTGCTGAACCCGTAGGGTGGCGTTTGAGGAACGAAACCCAACATTATCTATGACATAAAATTAAATGATTACTCGTAAAACTATTTACCATTTATTCGTAGATTATAAAATATGAATAAAACGCATTAAAAAACTGAATTATGACTGCGAGGGAAATGACTGCTAAGGAGTTGTTAGAGAGTTATGCTGCCGGGGAAAGAGATTTTTCTAGGCTCGATTTGCATGGAATTCGCTTGGAAGGAATCAGGCTCAGAAGTGCGAATTTTAGGGAAACTGATTTAAGTGATGCTGGTTTAGATTGGGCTAGTTTGAGTTATACCGATTTTGGTCATGCTAACTTGAGTGGAGCGCGTCTGGGTGAAGTTGATTTAGTAGGAGCTAATTTGGAAGGAGCAGACTTGAGCGAAATTGTTTGTGGTCAAACTACCTTCAGTGATGCTAATCTCAGTCATGCCAATTTGAAAGGAGCTATTTTGAAGGCAACGTCATTCTCTAATGCCAATCTCAGCTATGCCAATTTGAGCGGTGCTAAAAATTTCAGTATCAATAGGTTGAAGGGAGCTACCTTTTGTCAAACCATTATGCCTGATGGAAGTATCAGAAATTCGTAGCTTGACTAAAACAAAACGATATCACTTCCCCTCAAATCAAAATTACTCAAAAACTCCGCGTACCTCTGCGCTTTCCTTTGCGAACCTTTGCGTTAAAAAAACATATTATTCCGATACTCATATAAAACCAAATAATAAATGTTGGGTTACGGCACATGCTTAATATTCGATCAACCATAATATATTCCTGTGCCTTTAACCCAACCTACCATCTATCTTACCATTTCCACCTCCGGCACCCTCTCCTTAACAAGGAGAGGGCTGGGGTGAGGTTACTGACTCACAGCTTTCATCGACAAGCCAATCCGCTTCAATTTCTGATTTACTTCCAAAACCTTCACTTTCACAACTTGTCCAACCTTAACAATCTCTTTGGGATCTCTCACAAATTGATTGGCAAGTTGTGATATATGCACCAACCCATCTTGATGCACTCCCACATCCACAAAAGCACCGAAATTCGCCACATTAGTCACGATTCCTTCTAATTCCATTCCTGATTCTAAATCAGAAATTTCATTGATTCCTTCTTTAAAAGTGGCATACTTAAATTCAGCACGGGGATCTCTTCCGGGCTTTTCCAACTCGCCGATAATATCCCGCAATGTGGGTTCACCTACTTTATCGGTGACGTATTTTTTCAAATCGGCTTTTTTGAGATTTTCGGCGATTTGTGTAACTTGTTTTAATGGTATATTAAGATCGGTAGCGATAGTTTTGACTACAGCATAACTTTCTGGATGCACTGCGGTGTTATCTAAAGGATTTTCACCACCGCGAATTCTAAGAAAACCTGCTGCTTGTTCAAAAGCCTTTGGTCCCAACTTAGCAACTTTCAATAACTGACGGCGATTTTTAAAAGCACCGTTTTCGTTACGATATCCCACAATATTATTAGCAATAGTAGACGTAATTCCAGAAACAGAAGTTAAAAGTTCCTTAGAAGCTGTATTCAAATCAACACCAACGTAATTAACACAGCTTTCTACAGTTTCATCCAACTTCTTTTTCAGCAATTTTTGGTCTACATCGTGTTGATATTGTCCCACACCGATGGACTTGGGGTCAATTTTGACTAATTCGGCGAGTGGATCTTGTAAGCGACGACCTATACTAATAGCTCCACGCACGGTAACATCTAAATCGGGGAATTCTGCGATCGCCACTTTACTCGCTGAATATATAGATGCACCTGACTCATTTACCATAACTTTAATTGGTTTGCATTCAGTTTTTTGCATTACTTCCGCTACAAATTCATCGGTTTCCCTCGAAGCTGTACCGTTACCGATCGCAATTAATTCAACATTATATTTTTCAATGAGATTTTGGAGTATTTTCGCGGCTTCGCTACGTTTTCCGGCTCCAGTATGGGGAAATATAGCTTGATACTCCAGAAACTTCCCCGTTTCATCCAAAATCGCGACTTTACAGCCAGTTCTAAATCCTGGATCGATAGCGATCGCCGGTTTCATTCCTGCCGGTGCTGACAGCAATAAATTGCGTAAATTGGTTTCAAATGTTTTGATAGACTCAATATCTGCATATTCTTTCTTCTCAGATATAACTTCATTCGTCAGGGAATTTTTCATCAACCGGTTAAATGCATCTTTGAGCATTTGTTGATAAAACTTGCGAATATCTGGCTGTTTGGTACGAATTTCTTGGGATTCTAAGTAAGAAAGTACATAGTCTTCATCAAAAGCAATTTCATAACTTAATATCTTCTCCTTATCTCCCCGACATAAAGCCAGCATATTATGGGGAGCAATATTGCGAACTTTCATTTGATAATCGCGGTACATCTCATATTTTGTGGTACCTTCGGGATATTCATCTTTGATGCGAGATGCAAAAACCCCTTCTTCAAGGAATAATTCGCGCAAATACGCTCGATTATGAGCCTTTTCCGCCACTTCTTCAGCTATAATATCGCTGGCACCTTTTAGCGCCTCTTCTGCGGTTTTAACTTCTTTTTCGGGATTAATATACTTAGCCGCTGCTGCATTTAAATCCGCTGATGCACCATTTTTTATATTTAGCGACTTAATAAACTCAGCTAATTTATCGAGTCCCTTTTCTTTGGCAATAGTAGCGCGAGTACGACGTTTAGGACGATAAGGTAAATATAAATCTTCTAATTCCGTTTTTTGCAAACACGATTCAATTTGCTGTTTCAACTCATCAGTAAGTTTACCTTGTTCTGCGATCGCGTTTAAAATAACTGATTTTCTTGCTTCTAGATCGGTAAGATAAGTATACCTATCAGATAAATCGCGTAACTGAGTTTCATTCATCTCACCTGTACGCTCCTTACGGTAACGTGCAACAAAAGGGATAGTCGCACCTTCAGCAAATAGCCCTAGGGCGTTTTCCACCTGAAAAGGTTTAAGATTGAGTTCAGTCGCTAGGAGTTGGGGAATATTCAACATAATTCTGGGATTATTAAAGGAACACCATATAAAACGTTATTTTACGCCCATCACCGGATTAAGAGCGTTGGTATATAGTGATAAACTACTCCCTTTGAGATTTTATGATTGGGGGCGTTAACCATCGTGAGGGAGGGAGAGAGGGAGAGAGGGAGGGAGAAATTTATACAAGTAATCTTAGACTGCGATCGCAGTAATATAC
>JBCBQE010000385.1:0-6405 GCA_039820385.1 Cyanobacteria bacterium J06635_10 | reverse complement strand
CTCAGTAAGTGTTTTTCAAGCCTGGTTCCTAGCTATGGGAATTACCTGTTTGCTACGCTCTGTAAAATACAAACATTACGCGCAAACAACCCTCCAAAGATAATGAGTTAGGAGTTATAGCGTTCCTCCCAGCAGCTGAGGTACAGTACAGCTTAACCTCAATCTCCCCTCTCCTTACTAAGGAGAGGGGCTGGGGGTGAGGTTTTGAGATGTACCTCGATAGACTGAAAAACGCTATAGGAGTAAGAAGTTATCAGTTGTAGAGACGTAGCAGTGCTACGTCTCTTATTGAGTTAGGAGTTAGGAGTTAGGAGTAATAGATAATGACGAATTATGATCGCTCTGGTTTATATAGTAAATAATTGGCCAGACTTGATATTACCTCTTATTTATGACTCTTCCCCCTTACTATTGATTTCGATTAAGAATCTTTACTCTTAATAGTCTCACCCTCATATGGTTGTACTCCCGATTTAGGATAATCATTATCGCTAGGGGAAAAAATTCTGGTTACTCCATTGGTAGTAAGATTAATCAATTTTTGAGGAATTTCTACAATTGATTGAATGATTTGCTTAGCTTTGGATGTTGTAGACACAATTAATTCTCCATTCTAATTAATCAAAAAATCTGCCAAAAATGTTTGTCTTGTAAGCTTTTTCAGATTGTTTTGGAGTTGTAAGCTCAATAGTTAAGTAGGTTGGCGTTGAAAATAGTAGCCAAGGCTTGTGAGTAGCGAAAAGTGCGGTCTTGGGGTCTCCCCAAGTGGAGCAACTTTTCAAGAGAGTGAATAGTGAATAGTGAGTATTAACAAGGGTTTGGAGCAAGTTTACCCAAACTGTAATATAGTTGGGTAAATAAGAGGCCGACTTAGTTAGTTTTGGAACTGGGTGTTTTTTTACTTGTTTTGGTGTTGGAGTTGTAATTGTCTCTATAGAAGTGGATTTTCTATGAGTATTGCGCCAATTCCACCAAGCTATACTACCAACTACACTTAGTAATAGTAGTAGTAAATAATGAAGATATTTCGATGAAAGGGAGGGGTATTTTGGGTTTTCATCATTTTCTCTCCTGCATCAATGATTGGGTAAATTATCTGGCGGATTATTTACCCCAATACCTCATCAAGCAAGAAAACACCCTGTATATTCATTCAGTAAGTAGATGAGGAAGGTGTATTAATTTTCGCTTCACACGCTCTGTCTTGGATAGCCAAATCAAGTTTAACGACATCATCTTTTTCAGTATGAGATTTTGGTAGACTCAGTGTCAAAATACCATTGTGAATTTCGGCTTTAGCCTGCTTGTATTCAACATATACAGGTAATGGTATTATGCGTTGAAAATATCCGTAATTAAACTCAGAATGGTATATTCCTTTTTCGTCATGAACCTTTTGTTCTTGATGATCACCTCTTATTGAAACCGTATCTTTACTTACATCGATATCTAAATCTTTGGGTTCTATACCAGGTACTTGGACTTGTAGAATAACACTTGAATCTGTTTGTTTAATTTCAATGGCTGGTTCCCAAGTCATGTTTTCAACTTTGGAATTTGGTAAAACATCATTCCCAGCTTTCGGCGTATTTCCATGCATTAACTCATCAAATAAATTATTCATCTGATGGCGTAGAGTATCTATTTCTTTAAGTGGATGCCAACTTCTTAAAGACATATGTTTCCTCCGTGCAATCGGGCAGGATAAATTTGGTTAGTCAACTAGTAGGGCTTGCGTTCGTATCAAGGTAATAAGCATCAAGGTAATAAGTATTATAGGATAAGGATTTGAACCGTCTGAAATGGGTACTTTATTTACGCCGCACTGTACTAGTGTTTCTCAGCTACTACTTTTAGTTTAGGAAAACAATTTGAGGAACTTGTGAGGAAAAGGGGAGATGGGGAGAAATATAAACTCCTAACTCCTAACTGCTCACTGTTGACTGTTGACTGTTAACTGTTAACTGTCATGGTACTGCTCGCGGCCCCAGCCGAGAATTTGTGAAATTTCTTGTGCTAATGTTAAGGGACTAAAGGGTTTACCAATAGTTGCTTTAATTCCTAAATATGTATAGTTGTTGCGATCGATATTTTGGAATTTTGCTGTTAGTAAAATTACTGGTATTTGCTTAGTTGTTAAATTTTCTTGTAGATGCTTAAAAGTGGTGATACCGTCCATATCTGGCATCATCACATCTAAAAGGATTGCATCTGGTTTTTCTATTTCAGCTTTTTCAATACCTTCATTACCAGAACTCGCTGTTATAACTTCCCACTTAGTAGTGGTTTCTAAACAAATTTTAGTAACTTCCTGAATATATTCTTCGTTATCAACTACTAATATTTTTTTTGTTAACATTACTAATACCAATATTTATTTTAATCATTCAGGACTACGGTAGTTGGTGCGTGACACCACAAATTTCATTGCTATCTACAAAATCTCTCGAAAGCTATCATAATTCTTTACAAGCTATATTACTCCTAACTCCTAACCCCTGTACAGACCTAGCAGTGCTACCTCTCTACAACTGATAACTTCTTACTTCTTACTCCGACAAAAGGGGTAGAGTGAAATAGAAAGTACTACCAACCCCCATAACACTTTCAGCCCAAATGCTTCCACCATGCAACTCCACGATACTGCGACAAATTGCTAAACCTAAACCGGTACCTTCATGGTTACGGGAATCGGAGGAATCTACTTGTTGAAAGCGTTCAAAGATGATTTCTAGTTTATCTTGCTCAATACCACATCCAGTATCTTTAACTGCAAATAATACGGAAGAATCTTGTTCAAAGGCTGCTAACCAAACCGTGTCACCCGATGCAGAAAATCTAATTGCATTACTAAGTAAATTTATCAATACTTGAATAATGCGATCGCAATCTGCCCGAAGTCTGATAATTGGCGAATTGTTACCAGTTAGCTCGTCAAAAAATGAGGCTGATTTGCTTAATTGATTCGTTGAGTATTGAAACAAGTCAGTTTTGTTTGAGGCTGTTGCCTCTCTTAGGGAGATAGCCTGGCTAATTTTTTCTGATAAAAATTCCTGGGATAGCGATAGCTTAACTTGTGCTTTGTCGGCTAAAGGTTGAACTAATAAAACTGCTTGTGCAATTAAATCGCTAATCTCACAGGGTTGCTTATCCATTGTGACTTTTCCCGATTCGATGCGCTCGATATCGAGGATATCGTTAATTAGTCTTACTAAGCATTCGCTGCTATCGGTAGCAATTTGCAGCAATCGTTTGCCATAATCAGAACTTCCTTCAATTAAACCGCGACTGAGCATTCCCAAAGAACAGTGAATTGAAGTTAAAGGGGTGCGAAGTTCGTGAGAAACTACTGAAACAAACTCATTTTTCATGCGCTCAATTTGTTTGCGGCTACTCACATCTTGTAAATAAACCGTATAAACTATTTTTTCGCCTACTTTCAACTTAGAAATGGAAGCGTCTGCGGGAAACTCGCTGCCATCCTTGCGTCTACCGTTAATTTCTCGTCGCTCTCCCATTTTCCGGGCAGAAGTAGGGGATTTACCAAAATCTGCTACATGGTGACGGTGAGCTGCGACTGAGCCTTCGGGTAAAAGTACATCTAAAGGTTTTCCGAGTACTTCTGAAACGGAATAACCAAAAATATCTTGGGCTCCTTGATTAAATAAAGTAATGCACTGATTGCTATCAATAGAAATAATTGCATCCGAAGCAATGTCTACAATCCCGGCAAATTGCGCTTGAGAGTCTCGCAGTTTTTCTTGCGCGAGCTGACGTTGCTCTAATTCTAATTGTAAGCGTTTATTCATCTCTACTAATTCTGCTGTACGTTGTGCGACTTTATTTTCTAATTCCTCTTTAGCAAGAAGTAGAGATGTTTCGATACGCTGTTTTTCTATGGCACCTGAAAGCACGTTAGCAATTGCTTGCAAAAAATGAATGTCATCTTGGTTAAAAGCACGTTTGTGTTGAGTGTAAACACCTAAAACACCATAAGTGCGATCGCTTGCGAAAATTGGCACGCTCGCACCACTAATAATTCCATATTCTTCAAGTAAAGCCGGGTTGTTAAACCGGCTCTCTTGACGCAAGTCAAGGCTAATAACTGGTTCTTTTGTCACCAATGTATCGGCGGCTAGACAATCATTGAAATTCAGCAATGCTTGTTTTATCAATCCTTCATGCCAGCCAACTCCTGCACGTAGCACCATGGCATTACCTGATGGTAAGATTTCTGAAATTTGAGAAAATTCAACTTCTAGAGCTTGGGCAACCAACGTCACGGTTTCATCCATGAAAGCAGATATATCTTTATTCAATAACGCCGATTGTCCCAATTGCGCCACACTTGCTTGTTGCCGAACTTTAGCTCTCAGTAACAGATTAATCCTTTCTTTTTCTGCTTCAGCTTGTTTTCGTGCTGTCATGTCTCGCGTCAGGGCTAATTGTACGACTCGATCGTTCTGTGGATTACCTAAAGGTACCCCATGAGTTTCTACAAAACGGCGACTACCTTTGAAACCGATGATTTCAAATTCTAAACTCCCCTTATTCCCCTGACAAATACTTTTGTTTAAATCTTCAAAAGCCTGACGATATTCTGGCGCAATTACAGAATAAATATTTTTACCAATGGCTGTTTCGTCTCCTTCAATCATCGCCAAACCGGCGGGATTCATTTCTAACAAAGTTCCGTCGGCAGCTATTAATTTAATACATTCGGGTGATGTATCAAATATTTTCCGCCAGCGTTCCGCTGAGGGATGATTCTGTTTCTCCTGCACCTTTGTCATCCGCTGTTGGCATTTAATTCTTTCCAAACGGTTGACAATGCGGGTAACTAATTCCGGCCCCACAATTGGCTTACTCACAAAATCATCTGCACCAATGCTAAAAACTTGATTTATAATTTCTGCTTGAGTATATACCGTTAAAAACAATACTGGTATCTCGCTCCACTGCGAATTATTACGTAACTCATGACAAAGCTCAATACCATTAACTCCAGGCATTTCCACATCTAGAATTAGTAAATCGGGCTTTGTTGTTTCCAATGTTTCCCAAAATTTTTCTGGTTCACAAAGAGTTTTTACCGTAATTCCCCAATATTTCAGTAATTTTTGCAATACTTCGAGTACTTTCTCATCATCGTCTACTGCTAATACTGTTGCTTGTGCATCTTCTGAATTTTTGATTAATTCTGTCACCGCTTCCAAAACTTGTGCTGAAGAGGCGGGTTTTTGCAATATAGTGTTTCCACAATTGTGAATCACTTGCAAACGCACAATAACGTCTGTTTGTTCAGTTAAAACTAATACCGGAATTGGCGGTTTACGATTTTTGAACTCTGTTAATAAGCTCAAATCATCATTATCCTCCAAAATATCTGCATTAACGATCGCCACCGAGGGATGCTCTTGATAGAGTTTCTGTCTGGCGGTAGAAATGTCATTTGCGATCGCAATTTCCAATCCCCAATCGGCGGCTTTGATTGCTAAATCTTCGGGTATTTGATGGTGTGTATCAACAACTAAAACTAATGGGCGCTCATTTTGATTTTCTGGAGATGTAACCCAAGTTTGAATTGGCGAATCAATTTCAGAAAGTAAAGTTTTTACCCAATCGTGTAATTGAGCTATTTCATTTTCATCTAAAATTTTATCTGAAGAAAGCAAATTTTCAATTCTACGGGCTATTTTTGAACCTTTCGTAAAGCCAAAAGTACCCAAAGAGCCAGCCAATGTATGGGCTTGTGCGGCAGCTTGGGAATGCAACTCTGATGACATTGACTCGGTTTGCAATGCTTGTACTGCTTTAAGTAATACATGTACCTGCTCTGATACTCGCCCCTTATATTTTTCCCAAACTCCAGCTATCGCTAGGAGAGTTTGGGCTTTAGTTGCTTGAGAACTGATTTTTTCCTCGTCCCCTTCTCCCCTTGTCACGCCACTTGCTCGTAGTGCGGAAACCTTGACTTCTCTGTGGCTCCCCGAATCCCCTTCCCTCCCTCTCTCCCTCTCTCCCTCTCTCCCTCTCCCCCTCTCCTCTTTCCGTGGCTTCAACCGATAACCAATACCATATACAGTTTCAATTAAATCGCTTGGAGCACCAGCTGCTTTTAGTTTCATTCGTAACCCTTTTATATGAGTACGAACGGCTTCCTCTGAAGGAATATCCTCGTAAGACCACAGATGCTCTAAAATTATCCCGCAGCTAAATACACGACGGCTATTGCGTAAAAAAAGCTCTAACAATGAATATTCTTGAGGAGTTAAAGATAGTATTTCTGTCTTATAAATTACTTCACAACTGGTAGGGTCAAGTTGCAAAGCACCCCATTCTAATACAGGTTTTAAATTTACTTTTCCTCTACGCAATAGCCGTCGTGTATTTAGCTGCGGGATG
>JBCBQE010000384.1:0-6415 GCA_039820385.1 Cyanobacteria bacterium J06635_10 | reverse complement strand
AAAGCTTTAACTATTTGATTTATTGCTACATCTGGTTGATGTTCTACAAATAAGTGTATATGATCTGGCGCAACCTCAAGGGCAATAATATCCCAATCCTTATATACAGCTAATTCATTGAATATTTGTCGAAGTCTTTTGGCTACTGCACCTATTAACACGCGTTTTCTGCGTTTTGGTATCCACACCAAATGAACTGTTGCATTACCTTTTGAATGCTTATTTCGCCGAGGAGTTAAGGTAGTTTTCATGTTGTTTACTAAAAGCTTTTGACAAAAATATCTTAACTTGATATTGTAGAGGAATCAAACAAAACTATATCTTCCTGAACGGAAAATGTACGGGTGTCAACAAGTTTTAATTAACGGCTCAAAGGAACTTATGGCATACCTTGAGTATGTTTGTTCTCAGGCTAAAAAATTAATAAATTGTGGTATTTACTATAGTCGCCAGTTGTTTTTCAAGACGAGAAAACTACCAACTAGGGCTGACCTACATAAACAGTTAGGAACTTATGAAAAGAATCCACATTATCATGCTTTGTATTCAGATACAGCACAGCAAATTCTAACAACTGTTGCCGAATCTTTTAAGTCCTACTTAGGACTAATGAAAAAATTTCAAACAGGTGAAATAGAAGTTAAGCCAAAACTACCTAACTACCTTAAAGGCAAAAGTGGTTTGGCTGTTGCAACCTTTACCGGACGGTCTGTTAAATTGACGGGGAAGAAGAAAGGTTTTGAATCTGAATTTGGTATTCGTCTTCCTTTAGGTCAAAAGGTAAAAGCATGGTTTGGTGTATCTGAATTTTACATACCAATGCCATCAAACTTGGACATCAAAAATATAAGGGAAGTTCGCATACTTCCAAGAAACCGGTGTTTTTATGCTGAGTTTATTTATAAATTAGAGCCTAAAAATGTAGAGTTAGACCATTCAATGGTATTGGGTATAGACCCCGGATTAAACAATTGGTTAACCTGTATTTCTAATGCAGGGACTAGCTTTATTGTTGATGGGTTGCATCTCAAAAGTATTAATCAATGGTACAACAAGTCTGTAGCTAAACGTAAACAGGGTAAACCATGGGGTTTTTGGAGTAGGAAACTTTCTGCAATAACTGAAAAACGTAACCGTCAAATGCGTGATGCGGTTAATAAAGCAGCGAAAATTGTGATTAACCATTGTATTTCTAATGGTATTGGTCAAATTGTTTTTGGCTGGAACAAGCGCCAAAAAGACAGTGCCAATATGGGTAAAAAAAACAATCAAAAATTTGTTCAAATACCCACCGAAAAGTTAAAAGAACGTATAAAACAATTGTGTGAACTGTACGGTATTAAGTTTACCCAAACCGAAGAAAGCTACACCTCCAAAGCATCTTTTGTCGATAATGATTTTCTTCCTACTATCGGTGCAAAACCCCAAGGGTGGAAACCAAAAGGTACAAGAGTAAAACGCGGGTTATACAAAGCTTTTGGCGGATTCAAGTGTAACGCTGATTGTAATGGGGCCGCCAACATACTTCGTAAAGTAGCAACAACACTTGGTTTAGACCTTAGTGGAGTTAGTAGAGGAGCCTTAAGTACTCCTAGTCGAGTTCATTTTTGGACAAAGGCTAAATTCCCCGTTTTATAAACGGGGGTATGCTTAAAACGGCATTTACCTATTACTCATTACTCATTACTCATTACCCGACTCCCTCAGTTGCTCGAACAACAAACGAACTTTATCTAAATCCTTATCTCCAGGGGCTTTTTCTACCCCACTTGATAAATCAAT
This sequence comes from Cyanobacteria bacterium J06635_10, assembly GCA_039820385.1. Lineage (GTDB taxonomy): Bacteria > Cyanobacteriota > Cyanobacteriia > Cyanobacteriales > Nostocaceae > Rivularia. The sequence goes on along the minus strand of JBCBQE010000384.1, from coordinate 4,633 downwards.
GCCGCTGGGGTTTACTTTGTTTAAGGCTTCTAAAATATTTTGGGGCGTTAATCCCCCGGCTAAAAACCAAGGACAATTGGGGTTAAACTGACGCAGTGTATCCCAATTTAATGTTTTACCCGTACCTCCCAATTGTTGCGGATGATAAGCATCGAGTAACAAGGTATCTACATATTCTATGTAGATATTTGCTTTCTCAAAATCATCCGTACCCCTGATTCGTAAAGCTTTGATAATTTCTACATTCGGTAAAGATTGACGCAGGCTAATTACATCCTCAAGGGATTCGTCTCCGTGGAGTTGTACGCCTGTTAATCCACTATGTGCAACAGTTTGAGCAATTTCTTCAAGGCTAAGGTTTGCGAAAACACCGATTTTATCAGTTTGTTCGGGTAACTGTTCGATTACCGCTTTAATCTGCTCTGAGTTGACGTATCTGGGAGATTTTGGTACGCAAATAAATCCTAATGCCGTTGCACCAAGAGAAACAATGGCTTTACCCTGCTGTGGTTGAGTGATTCCACAAATTTTTACTCGCATGGAATTATGAATATTTGTAGCGAAACTTCAAAAAATTGTAAATTATTAAGACATATTTAGGTTATGTTCTCAGCAATTTTTATAATTTTGATGGCTCAGATTGTTTATCTCTTCATTTAGGAGAAAAAGCTTTGGTTTCATCAATATTGTTAGCAGTTCAATCAACAGTTCCATCTACACCTAGTTGGAGTCCTGCAGTCGGAATAATCATTAGCCTTTGCACTCTAATATCGGTTGTGTTAGCTCCAAGGATTATTGACTATCCTGAGGTAGGACCTAAATTTCCCGGGTTACCTCTGCCTCTAAGTGCACCGGCATTTGTTGGTGCAACCTGTTTTGGTCACCTTCTCGGCGTAGGTATTGTTCTAGGATTGACTTATATCGGTCGTCTGTAATCAACGGAACCATTGCAAACCTTCCTCACCTTTGGGGGAGGGAATGACTCAAAATCAACAATACAGACAATTCGATATGAACCTATCCCACGAATAAGATTTTGCGCTCATTGCTTAAATATTTTAAGTAGCTCAAAACTAAAAACCAAGCTTTGACTGATAGATTTTATTCAAACAAATAAGCATTTTTAGAATAGTGGGATAGGTTCATTCATTGTAATACTTTGATATGTTGATAGCTCCGATTTTCTAAACTAGGTTTATTCATTTTTATAATGATTTAAATTATACCATGGTTTTCAGATTTTTTCACATTTTAATTAATACCCAAGGTCAAAGCTGGTGGACCATTAGTTCTATGCCCCATACCTATTTTCCAATTTCCAATGCCCAATTTTTAATCAAAACCGAACCATTAAAGTAAAGTTTACCGAATCAAAAGGCACGATATTAGATTGCATTAATTGTTTATCCTATAAAGATAGAGCAGTTCAAAAAGCACTATCAATATTATTTATGTTTCGAGTACAAGATTAAAATTTATTGCATTTTGAACTCATTTGAGAAAATCTGGTTTATTTTATGCAAAACAATTGGCGCATTGGTTCTTTATTTGGAATTCCGCTATTTTTAGACCCTTTATGGTTTGTAATTTTAGGTTTAGCAACGCTCAATTTTGGAGTGTCTTATCAGGAATTAGGAACCGCTCAAGCCATTAGTGCTGGAATAATAATGGCGCTGTTGCTATTTGGTTCCGTACTTTTACATGAATTGGGACATAGCTTGGTAGCACAACAGCAAGGTATTAAAGTTAATTCGATTACTCTATTTTTGTTTGGCGGTATCGCTTCTATAGAGGAAGAATCAAAGACTCCAGGTAAAGCATTTCAAGTGGCGATCGCCGGTCCTTTGGTGAGTATAGGTTTGTTCTTTTTGTTACGTTTGATTGGTGCTATCCTACCTGATACTATTGCCCTGCATACGATGCTGGAAGATTTAGCAAGAATCAATTTGGTTTTAGCGTTATTTAATTTGATTCCCGGCTTACCCCTTGATGGCGGACAAGTTTTAAAAGCAGCACTGTGGAAAGCGACGGGAAACCGTTTTAAAGCAGTACGTTTAGCAGCAAGAGCGGGACAAATTTTAGGTTGTGCTGCCATTGCTTTGGGTTTAGTAGTAGATTATTTAACGGGTGAATTAGTAACAGGTTTATGGATTGCGTTGTTAGGTTGGTTTGGTATCCGCAACGCTACCAGTTACCAACGTGTCAGTCGGCTACAAGAGACTTTGTTAGAAATGGTTGCGAAGGATGCCATGACTAGGGAATTTCGTGTAGTTGATGCAGATAAAACTTTACGTACTTTTGCTGACGAATATTTATTTTTCACCAATCAATCGCAGGTTTATTTTGCCGATAGAGATGGGCGTTATCAGGGAATGGTTTGTGTCGGTGATTTGCGGGTGATAGAAAGAAGTTTGTGGGAAACTCAAACTATACAAAGCATAGTAAGTCCTTTGAATGAAATTCCCACGGTGGAAGAATCAACTAGTTTAGTTGAGGTAATTACTAAGTTAGAAAATGAGAAATTACAGCGTGTGACAGTACTTTCACCGGCGGGTGCTGTAGCTGGTTTAATTGATAGAGGAGATATTTTACGGACATTGGCGCAAAAGTTAAATTTACCGATCGCCGATGCTGAAATTAAGAGGGTTAAGGAAGAAGGGAGTTATCCGCCAGGATTGCAGTTAGGATTGATAGCTAAATCTACGAAATAAATGATTTATTCTCTCTTTTTAAGGGGGAAAATGCGATTTAGATATTAATTATGAGGCAATCCTAATTATTTATAAAAAATCAAAGTCTAAAAACTTGGTATCGGAAAGATACCGGGTTTCTTTATATAGACAATTAGAATAGCAGCAATAAGATTTTTTCAATTTAAAATCCAAAATCCAAAGTCGTATAAATTGCACAAATAATGGTAATGTATGAATTCACGGGTACGGGTAGAGTAGATTCAGGTATTTATAGAAATTTATAAACATGGTAAAGATGAATAATCAACATACAATTTTAGTTTGTTCTAGCTGTGCTAGTCTTTGGCAAGACGGAAAGCGTGTAGGTACTAGTGGCGGCGAAAAACTATTAAAGGAACTTGAAGTAAAGCATCAAGATTGGGTGCTTTCAGAAGAATTTACAGTGAAATCGGTAGAATGCATGAGTGCTTGCAGTCATTCCTGCGCTGTCGCTTTTACTTCACCAGGTAAACTAACATATTTATTTGGCGATTTAAATCATGATTCAGAGTCACTTTCCGAAACATCTGCCGCAGTTTTAGAATGTGCAAGTTTATATTATGAAAAATCAGATGGTAAAATGGCTTGGTCAGAACGTCCACCTGCTTTTAAAAAAGGCGTTTTGGCAAGAATTCCGAGTATTTAAAAAAGTTAAAAATTAAGAGTTAGGAGTTGTCAATGATCAATGATCAATTATCAATTATCAATTATCAATGATCGATTATTAGTTGTTCACTGTTCACTGTTCACCGTTCACTGTTCACTGTTCACTGTTCACTGTTCACTGTTCACTGTTCATTGTCTCCCCATCTCTCCCAATGTCTCTCCCTGGTTACACTCTACCCGTCTTCGCGGTGGCTGCGGCGAAGGCTGCTTTAATTAATTTAGGAAATATTACAGAAAAATTATCATCAGTCACTTTAGATTTACTTGATGAAAATGCAGAAATTGCGATCGAACAAGTTGCTGTTTTAGATACTAATAGTGCTTTAGCTATTACCCTTAGTAAGCCCGGTGATAATTTAGATTTAACTCGCAATACTCCTATTTGGGCGTTGGTTAAATTATCGCCACGAAATGAACTTGTATCACAAGAAGAAATACTAATTTTAGAAGCTGGGGAAGGTTTGGGGAAAACTGTCACGGGGAAAGCTGCGATTTACAGCTTCGCGCGTCGTTTGTTTGAAGCTAATTTGTTACCTTTAATTCCTACAAATAAAACCCTTACTGTAAAAATTATTCTTCCTCAAGGTAGGGAACTTGCACAACGTACTTCTAATGAAGCTTTTGGGATTTTAGAAGGTTTGGCGTTGTTGGGAACTAGCGGTATTTCTCAACCTCTTTCTACTACAGATAGTTTAGAGGAATTTCGCGGTGTCTTGCGGGAGAAGGTGAAAACTCATACCAATTTAGTATTTTGTATTGGTGCTAATGGTTATTCTGTGGCTCAACGTTTATCCATTCCCGAGTCGGCGATAGTTTCTACTGGCAATTGGTTGGGAGCTTTGTTGGTGGAAGCGGGATTGTACAAAGCTGAGTCGGTATTATTGTTGGGGTATCAAGGAAAGTTAATTAAGTTAGCGGGTGGAATTTTCAATACTTCGAGTCACATTGCTGATGCAAAGTTAGAAATTATTGCTGCTGCTGTGGTTGAAGTGGGAGGGGATATTGAGGCTGTGCGGGCCACTTTACAAGTGAAAACGGCAGATGAGGCTCATAAAAAATTGATTGAATTGGGTTTGGCTGATGTAGTGTTTGGTAATTTAGCGGCAAAGATAAGTCGGAAAGCAGAAAGTTATGTGAAAAAGTATGCAGATGTGACGATGAAAGTTGGGGTGGTGTTGTTTGATAGGAAGGGTGAGGTGATTTATCAAGAAAGAAACCCCCCTATAAAATAGAAG
>JBCBQE010000383.1:0-6417 GCA_039820385.1 Cyanobacteria bacterium J06635_10 | reverse complement strand
TCGCCATCAACTGCTGCACTAGGGTATCAGATAATTTGATTTGGCTTCCTAATAGCACTCCAGTCCAACATTGCGACATCAATTCCGGTAAATCTGTAATTGTACTTACTATATATTCTTGTCCTGATGGGGAGGAATGTTGAGGGAAATCTGAGTTATCTGATTCTTCTAAAACGAGCAAATGTGCCAATGAATTATATGCTTGGAAGTCTTGAGCAAATTGAATCGTATTCTTATTTTTACCCAGGATCAGCCAACGACTTTGTTGAGCGTATTGACGAATTAAACTGGCTGTCCAAATTCGTAATGTTACCGCCCAAACGGTAAAAAGTGCCAAAGTTGGGAGTAAAACACTCCGCCACAACAAAGGGTTATTTCTCCAAGCACCGGATAGGTAAATAATGGCTGTGCTGACGACTGCTACAAATATATTACTGAGGATAATGCGTGCTGGCGCTCTTAAACCGGCGATTTGCTTATCCGGTTTGTAAGTATCTGCTAAATATAACGTTCCTAGAGCTAAAAGTATAAAACCGATTGTTGTTGGGTTTAACCCATCAATCGTTCGATCGAAACGTAACCAAAAAGTAAATCCGAGGCAAGAAAATAAGCCAATAATATCGGTTAGTAAAAGCAATTTAGGAATGCTTTTGATAATTTCTTGTGACTTCAGAGTCACCCATTCTTTACGAGATAGAGCCTCCTGCATTGGTAGGTATTATTCCTCTGTTATGTTTTATTGACGAGTTCGAGAAAATTGTTACTTGCAGAAAAATAAGTCGTACTATTAACTAAACCAAAATAATCAGTCAGGTAAGTAGTATTACCAGATATAGAAAGTATTACTTATGGAAGAAAATATCAAGATTAGATGTAATACATTCAATGAAATAAAAATTATTTTTATATACATTTTAATACCGATATCGGTTATCAATGTGTTCGGAAACTTCTTAATTAATTCAAAATTACAAAGTCTATTTCTTTAGGAATATATAAGTAAACTCTATGTATGAATATAGCTAATTAATAAAGTTTCTCTAGCAATATTTTGTCATCTTGGAAGTCTTGCGAGTATAATCACAGAAAAATATTAAACATTTACTGTTCAAAACCTTTTATTTACAGTTTCTATAAATTTAATATATAGGATTAAGATTGGGAGCATCCCAATTTTGAACAAATATTTTACCCGACACCCTAGAAGGGTGCGGCTACATAACAAAGCCCACCTTCGTGGGCTTCGTAGTATTAGCCCCAGGCTTATAGCCTGAGGGCTTTTTGCATAATTGGGATACTCCCTTAAGATTTGAATTTTGAAATAATCAAACCAGAACCCTATCTATGACAAAGATTAATCATCTGGCTGAAGAAATCATATTTTTGTACAAATAAATTGCATAAAACTGAAACAACAAAGTAAGCCCGATCTCATTGTTGTTTAAATATAATCCATAATGATTTTTTTGGTTTTATTTATCTTTTTCAGAATAATATATAAATTTATAAAAAACCACGATTATTCCAAAAAAATTGTGAGCTAAAATACAAAAAAAATCGTAAATTTCAAACAAAAATAAAGCTTAAACTATAGGTATAGCCCCAGACTTTTTAAAAAGCAAAAATGCTGTTAAATAATTAATGCAAGTTGCACCTTTTAAAATAAAATACCCAATATGTATTTCACCCTAAGTGAAGTACGAAACTCCGCCATTTTACTTTTGGTTCAAGCCGGAACCCATCTTTAGGGGAAAGGGAAAGCAGAGGTTAACTATGGGGTTCAACCGAAAACCTTTATAGTCATCTAACCTTTGTTGAAACTAAAAGATACGGGAAATGTCTATCATAAAAAAAGTATACAAGGCACCTTTATGTGTCGTAAATATATCATCGGAAGTAGAAATTAATTGTAAGTCGATAGAGTGAGTTGTGTGTTCTATGACAAATGAAATGCAAGTGAACCAAGAAGAGCAAGACTATATTGATTTAGGACAATACTGGCTGATTCTCAAAAGGCGCTGGTTGCCTGCAGTGCTTGTAACTAGCTCTGTTCTTGGATTAGCAGCTTTCGTCACCTTTCGACAAAAACCAGTTTACGAAGCAGAAGCTAAACTACGTTTTAATAAAAATAATAATGTTTCTTCACTCTCAGGTTTAGGGGGACAAATTGGGGAACTCAGCGGTATCACAAATTTGAGCAACCCCCTGGATACTGAAGCTGAGGTTATCCAATCCCATCCTCTGATTAGAGAAACTATAAATAAACTAAACCTCAAAGACGGGGAAGGGGAAACCCTTACTCATGAAGCTTTTCTGAAAAAACTCAAGGTGAAGAGCATCCGGGGTACCGATGTTTTGCAGCTTTCTTATAAAAGTACTGACCCCAAAGAAGCGGCAAACGTGGTAAATTTGCTCATGAAAGATTACCTGGCAAATAACGTTGAAAACAATACTGCCGAAGTTAGAGCAGCGCGGGAATTCCTGCAAAAAGAATTACCACAGGTTGAAGCCAGAGTAGTACAAGCAGAAGCTGCATTGCGTAAATTTAAAGAGCAAAACAATGTGGTAGCTTTGGAGGAAGAAGCGAAATTTGGGGTAGAAAGTCTAAAGGATTTATCAGAGATTATTACCCAAGCCCAAGCGCAATTAGTAGAAGCGACGACTCGCTCTGAGGCTTTACAAAATCAGTTAAAGTTACAAACACAAAAAGCAGTAGCGCTATCGAGTTTAAGTCAATCACCAGGGGTACAGCAGGTACTCACAGAATTTCAGAAAACGCAAGATGAGTTAGCAGTTGCACGTACTCGCTTAACCGACAAACACCCCACGGTAATTAATCTTGCTCAGAAATTGCAAGCCTTGAGAAAACAACTGGAAAGACGAGTTGGACAAATTGTCGGTAACGGAGTATCCGTAACAGAACCAGATTTGCAAATTGGTGAATTACAGCAATCTCTAACGGCGGAATTGGTAAAATCAGAAGTCGAACGGTTAGCAGTGATGAACCGAGTCGGCTTATTGAGAAAAGCTTTTGTCTCAAATCAGGCAAGATTAAGCACTTTACCAAAATTAGAGCAACAACAGCGACAGTTACAGCGAAAATTGCAAGTAGCGCAATCTACCTACCAACAGTTATTAAAGCAATTACAAGAAGCTCAGGTAGTTGAAAAACAGAATGTCGGTAATGCCAGAGTAATTGCTTCGGCTTTAGTTCCCGATAAACCAATTTCACCGAAAATTCCCCTGAATTTGGCTTTAGGTGGCTTCTTAGGAATTCTGTTGGGTGTGGGAAGTGCGTTAATACTCGAAGCGATGGATAAATCCCTCAAAACCCTTGATGAAGCGAAGAAACTCTTGGGTTATCCCTTGTTGGGTACTATTCCGATTGCGGATCAAAAAGATAAAGAGGGACAAGAATTACCCGTACTCAATAATCCTTATTCACCAGCGAGTACTGCTTTTGAAATTCTGCAGACAAATCTCGGCTTCACCATGTCTGATAAAGCATTAAAGGTAATTGTAGTCAGCAGTTCAATGCCCGGTGAAGGTAAATCTTTTGTTTCAGCGAACTTAGCGGTTGCGAAAGCGCAATTAGGAAAACGAGTATTATTAATAGATGCAGATATGCGTCGTCCCCGCCAGCACAGTATTTGGGATGTGCCGAATATGACTGGCTTGAGCAATGTCTTGGTAGGACAAGCAGCTTTACATGGTAGCACAACAGAAGCACTGGTAACATTAGATGTGCTTACCGCTGGAAAAATACCGCCGAATCCCTTAACTTTGTTAGAATCTCAGCGGATGGCTAGTTTGGTAAAAGATGCCAGCAATGATTATGACTTTGTAATTATTGATGCTCCACCATTGACAGCCGTTGCCGATGCTCTGAATATAGGTAAACTAGCCGATGGAATGTTATTAGTTGTACGTCCCGGCGTTGCTAATACTGGCTCGGTAAATGCTGCTAAATCGCTATTGGAGCAGTCAGGACAGCGAGTTTTAGGTATGGTAGTCAATGGTGTGACTGCTGATAACAGTTACGGTGGATACTATTATTCTAAGGGTTATTACGGTATAGAGTCGATTAATAATAATGGGAAAGTTGATACCGAGATTACTAAGGTTGAGGTTGGGTAGAGAGAAATCTGTGGTGTAGAGACGTAGCAGTGCTACGTCTATGTATTTGGTGGGATAATGCCTTCATATTGTGTAATTTTAATTGTGGGTATTGTCGATTTGTGGGTATTTTAGTTCTGTCGGATGTATAACTTTTTTTAGGATATAATTTATTGATTTTATTGATTTTCGGGCGTTGCACAATCAAAATACAGCGTATTGCAACTAAATGAAGTACACCCCACCCGCCCCTTTAGGGGCACCCTCCCCGCTTGCGGGGAGGGTTGGGGAGGGGTTAGCCGGTGTACCTCATAATATAGATGAAATGTGCTGTATGAACTTTTTTAGGATATATAGCGCTTTTCGGTTGAGTCCAACACAGTTAAAACCTCACCCTGTCCTGTCGGACATCCCTCTCCGAAGTCGCGGAGAGGGAACGAGGGTGAGGTAAAATTTGTATTGCATCCAACTGAAAACCGCTATAATTTATTGATTTTCGGGCTAGCACAATCAAAATATGAAGTTGTGATTTCACGTTGTTGGAGACGTAGCACTGCTACGTCTCTACATTTTTGCGGGATATTTTATAGCGGTAATTTCAATACAAATCCCGGTAAAATTTCTTCTCCAGATAAATCGTAAGGAAATTTCACTATCTCTACAGCTTGATTGAGGCGATAAATTTCTGCTTGTTTATCCTGGGGATTAATCAACCAACCCAAACGCAAACCGCTGTTTAGATATTCTTGCATCTTCTCCTGTAATGGTTTGAGTTGATCGGTACGCGATCTCAATTCAATGATAAAATCGGGACAGATGGGAGGAAATTTTTCTTGTTCTTCTTCACTTAAAGCTTGCCATCGTTCTAATTTTATCCAAGCTACATCGGGAGAGCGATCGCCACCACCTGGTAATTTAAAGATTGTCGAAGAACTAAATACCTTACCAAGTTGTGTTTGACGATTCCATATACTAACTTCGGTGATTAAATCTGCTTCTCGATTACCGCTTCTTCCTCCTACTGGTGGCATAACAATTAAATCTCCTTTTGCACTCCTTTCCAACTGTAAATCTTGATTCTGCTGGCACAAACGCCAAAATTGCTCGTCTGTTAGTTCCACAGTATCCAAGTTGAGAATTAGGGACATCATATTAAGTACCTCCACACTCATTTTAATGTTAATCTTCCTCTCTCCTTGTCCCCCCATCTTCCTATCCCAATTCCGGCGTTGCTGAATTTAAATATGGAGTTACGATTTCACATTGTTGGAGACGTAGCAGTGCTACGTCTCTACAGAGGTTTCGGATGTAAGACAAAATGTAATTAATATAATTCATTGTTGAATTCAGCAACGCCCCAATTCCCAATAAAATAGTAATATTAATCAATGAAGCTAACGAATGGGGGAAACATGACTTCCCAAACAGTGAATATAACTGAGACATTAATTGCCAAATTACAATCGTTATCACCAGAGCAACAACAGACACTGCTAGATTTTGCGGAATTTTTGGTACAAAAACATACTCAACCCCAACCAATTCAAACCCAACCAGTACAACAACGGATACTTGGCTTGAATAAAGGGGAAATTTGGATGAGTGAAGACTTTAACGAACCCCTACCAGATGAGTTTTGGATGGGCGAAGAATGAATATATTATTAGATACTCATGTATTTATCTTTACTACAGCAAATCCAGAAAGATTATCTCAGACAGTCACAAACTTATTAACCGATACTAGCAATACATGGATACTGAGTATTGCTAGTGTTTGGGAAATGCAAATCAAACTACAATTGGGTAAGCTCAACCTGAATTCGACTCTCCCTAATTTGATTGACAACCAACAGCGCGTAAATAATCTACAAATTTTACCTATTGATTTAACTCATATTTACGCTTTAAATAATTTACCATCACATCACAAAGACCCTTTTGACAGACTTTTAATTGCTCAAGCCATGGTTGAACAGATGCCGATTGTTAGTATAGATGAGGTTTTTGATAATTACCCAATTCAAAGATTGTGGTAATTATTATTTTATTTTCCCCCCATCTCCCCATCTCCCCATCACCCCATCTCCCCATCTCCCCATCCCCCCATCTCCCCATCTCCCCATCTCCCCATCTCCCCATCACCCCATCCCTTCATCTCTCATTTAATGAGAAAATACTCTGGTCAGGGTAAAACAGATAAAAAGTGAGCGAAACACAAGCTAATTACGATTCTCCTTGGAAAGAAGCTTTAGAAGAATATTTTGAAGCATTTTTAGCATTCTTCTTTCCTAAAGCACAC
>JBCBQE010000382.1:0-6429 GCA_039820385.1 Cyanobacteria bacterium J06635_10 | reverse complement strand
TACCAAAGATATCGTATACTGATAGATCGAAATTTAATGCTGATATTGCTAAAACACGGTCTTTGTTTCCAATTTCAAAGCGCTGGTTAATATCAACAATTGTATTCACCGCACCTCGATGATCGATGGCTACTCCTTTTGGTAATCCTGTTGAGCCTGATGTATAGATTACGTAGGCTAAATTGCGGTTGTTTTCAGCATTTACAGATGTGGCATCCCCTGACAAAGGTGTTACATCATCATTTATATCAAATCCGTTTACATTGGAATGATTCAACATATGGGTAAAAAACTCTGCGCCCCTCTGCGCTTCCCTCTGCGCCCCTTTGCGTTGAAAAAAATATAATTCCGATGCTAACGGATTTGATATTAAAGCTAGAGACGTTACATGTAACCTCTCTACATTGTCGGATTGGGTAACAACTAATTTAACTTGCCCTTGTTCAATTAAATACCGCTGTCTTTCTTGGGGTAAATTGGGATCGATGGGCAGATATGCCGCTCCAGACATTAAAATTCCTAGTACGGCTACAACTTGTTCCCAACCTTTCTCCATGACTACAGCTACTAAACTGTTGGGGGTAGCTCCCAACTCTTGTAACCTAGCTGCTAATTGTATTGCAGATTGATATATTTCCTCATAAGTAAAATTCCCCTCACTGCTAATGACTGCAACTTGTTGGGGTTGTACTTTCACTTGTTCGATAAACAAGCCGTGTAAAGTTTGTTGGCTAATTGGAGCGCTAGTATTATTAACCTCATGGCGTTGAGACATTTGGCTTGGAGGTAATAATTGTTCTTGTGTGTTAACCCAAGCTGATTCGGAATTTGCGAGACGCTCTAATAAATCGCAGTAAGCCTTAAACATATCATCAAGAAGACCTTCTGGGAAGAGTTCTTCCACAGCATCCCAATTGAATATTAATGCTCCTTTTTTCTCTCTGACTTGATGATCTAGCCAAACTTGGGGGGTTTGACTAATGCTGTAAACTTCTTCTCCCAAACGATCTAACATCCATATTTCTTCACCGAGGGAGTCTAAACCTAAAGTGCTGGTAAAAACTACTGGTACAATCTGATAGCTTTCTCGCTGACGATTTAATTCTCTTTGAACTTTCACGGCACTAATATAACCGCGATCTAAATCTTGCCACAGTTGCCCCTGTAATTGTTGAGCGCTCTTGACAAATGTATTCGGAACTGAGTTATCTACTTCTAGAAGTGTTAAAGAGGTAAAGTCTCCAACTAAATCATTGACTTGGGGGTGCAGGGATAAACGATTAAATAAAGTCAAATTAATGGTAAATTTCTGACTTTTACTCCAATAGCCAAGGATTTGGGCAAAAGCATTCAGTAAAATCCCGCTAGGAGTCAGATTAAATTGATTTCCCCAATCTTTCAATTTTTGCCACTGGGTTGGGGATAATTTAGCGCTGCGACGTTTGAATTTGGGCTTAGTTATTGAACTTGGATTCTTTGCTAAAGGTAATTCTGGTGCAGGAGGTAAAGTATCTAATCTATTAAACCAATATTCCCGAGAGCGTTGATATTGTGGTGTATCTGTTAAAGTTAACTCCGCCAGCACATAATCCCGAAATGAAAGTTCTAGTGGGGGCAATACAGCCCCGGGATTCTCGTAAAGTTTAGCCCATTCTCTCCCCAGCACAAACATACTCCAGGCATCAGCTATTAGTGCATCGAAGCTGAGATGAAGTCGGATACGCACGTCATCCAAACGAGTAGCTCGGATTTCAAACAACGGAAAGCTATCTGCTGTTAATACCTCATGAGACATGCGATCGCGAATTGATTCGAGCTTGGCATTAACTTTTTCAGAAGATTCTCCACACAAATCCAAAAGCTCAATTTCGTAAGGGGGAACTTGTTTGAGAACTTGCTGCTGGCCATCTGGTAAAATTATAGTTCTTAACATATCATGGCGGTCAATTAATTTCTGCCATGCTTGGTTTAACCTTTGTAGATTTAAGTTTTTACTTTCTAATTCTATGTAACCATGAGCAGCAATATTACCTAGTTCAAAGGCTTCATTACGACCTAGCCAGTAAGCTTGTTGAATATCGGTGAGGGGGAATGGCTGATGGCGTTGCTCCCGAGCAGGTACAATTGTCGGCAAAGGAAGCAAAGCAGAGGAGGAAGATTCAACAAGGCGTAGCTTAGAGAGATTTTGGTTAAGGGAAGCTACTGTAGGAGATTCCAACAAAGAGCGTAGGGGAAATTCAATATTGAAAGTTTGTTGTAATCGAGAAACAACTTGAGTCGCCAGGAGTGAATGTCCTCCCAATTCAAAAAAGTTATCATGAATTCCTACTCGTTGGAGTTTCAGTACAGAGGCAAAAATATTGGCGATCGCTTCTTCGTCAGATGTGCGGGGTGCAACAAATTCTACTTGTCGATTTTGCTCTATATCTGGTGCTGGTAAAGCCCGACGATCTATTTTACCATTCGGGTTTAAAGGTAAAGTTTCTAAGATCGCAAAAGCAGATGGCACCATATAATCGGGCAATTTCTGCTTGATGAAATCACGCACTTCTTTAGTGCTTAAAGATTCTTGGCTCGCAACAATATAAGCAACTAAATACTTATTATCTACTTGTTCTTCAAAAAGTTTTACTACTACTTCTTGTACTTGAGGATGGGTACTAATAACCGCTTCAATTTCCCCTAACTCAATGCGGAAGCCACGAATTTTCACTTGATTATCAATTCTACCAAGAAATTCAATATTTCCATCAGGTAAATATCGAGCTAAATCCCCAGTTTTATAAATACGTTCTTCTTTTTCTCCCTTACTATTTTCAAAAGGACTAGGAATGAATTTCTGCTGAGTTAAATCTGGACGATTGAGATAATCCCGAGCCAAACCAATACCACCAATATGTAGTTCTCCGGGAACCCCAATGGGGACTGTTTGCAGATTACTATCTAATATATAAACTTGTGTATTGTTAAACGGACGACCTATAGGAACTAACCCATCAACAGATAAATCGATATTCGTACTTTCAAAATATGTACTATCAATAGTGGCTTCACTCAGCCCATAGGAATTAATCAAACGAGTATTGGAATCACAAAAACGCTTCCATTCTTGATATTCTTTTACATATAAACTATCCGAACCTACCACCAATAGTCGCATGAAATCAAGATTCTGCTTGGTTCTCTCCAGATATTGCACCAAATTCCTCAAAACAGGTGGCACAAACTCCGCACAATCAATCTTCTCCTCGCGCATCAAATTATAAAGCTTCTGGGGTTCCAAAAGCCACTCCCGGGGACATAAAACTAACTTACCCCCAGAGCAAAGAGCGCGAATTAGATCCCCAGAAAACACATCAAAAGAGAAACTAGCCATTTGCAGATGACTAGTGAGGGAATGAAGCTGATATGCATCTTCCCAAGCCCAATATGCATTAACCAAACTGCGATGCGCGATCGCAACTCCCTTGGATCTACCTGTAGAGCCTGATGTGTATACCACGTAGGCTAAATTTTCTGATGTCGCATTATTAACTAAACTTGTTTCACTCTCCCGATTAATAACTTCCCAATCTTTGTCCAAACAAACCAGTTGTACATCTTGCTCCGGAAGAATTTCTACCAGTTTTTCTTGAGTTAACAATACCGATACCTGGGAATCACTAAGCATAAAATCCAACCGCTCTTGAGGCAATTGCGGATCTAACGCTACATAAGCTCCACCGGCTTTGAGAATTCCTAAGTTACCTATAACCATCTCTAAAGAGCGCTCAACACAAATTCCCACTAGCACGTCTGGTTTTACTCCCAAGCCTTGCAAATAGCGTGCGAGTTGATTGGCTCGTTGGTTTAACTCTTGATAAGTAAGTTGTCGATCTTTGAACGATACTGCTACTGCATTTGGTGTTTTATTCACCTGCTCTTCAAACAAGTGATGAATACACAAACAGGAAGGATATTCTACCTGGTTATTATTCCACTCCCTCAATAAATTATGTTCGACTTCCGATAGCATTGGTAATAAACCAATTTCCTGACTCGGGTTATTGACAATTCCCTCAAGCAAAATCTGGAAATTGTCAGCCATGCGTTTGATAGTCGTTCGATCGAATAAGTCCGTACTGTACCTAAATATACCAACGTAGCATTCTCTTGTCTCAACAATATCAAAAACAAGATCGTTTTGTCCTTCCTGTTGTGGTATGACAAAAGGTTCTAACTTCAAACCTGCCCAATTTTCTATGGCTGTTGTTTTATTAGACACAGATAATTCATATTCCGGCACCATTTCTTGCAATGGCAACATATTAAAGGAAGCACGGAAAAGTCCTAAAAGACTGGGATCGCGGTTTAATTTTAATCGCTCGATTAATAATGGAGCTGGATAATCTTGATGGGTGAGTGCTGCTAATACCGTTTGACGCACTTGAGACAAAAATTGAGAAAAAGTAGGATTGCCAGCAAGATTTACTCGCAGAGCCAGCATATTCACAAAAAAGCCTACAATACCCTCGAATTCAGCCTTACTTCTCCCCTCCGTAGGAGAGCCAACAACGATATCAACCTGCCCCGTGTAGCGATGCAGCAGCACTTGAAAAGCTGCCAGTAAGATCGTGTAAAGAGTTGCTCCTTCTGCTTTTCCTATTTCCCTAAGCCGTAAGGCTAATTCTTTAGTTAACTCAAAATTATAACAAGCTCCTTGATAATTCTGCACCGGCGTTCGGGGACGATCCGTAGGCATATTTAATACTGGTAGCTCCCCAGTAAACTGTTTCTGCCAATATGCCCATAAATTATCCCCCACAGAACTTTTAAGCATTTTATCTTGCCATTGCACAAAGTCCTTATAGGAGTACTTCACAGGAGCTAGAGATACCGCAGAACCGGTATTTTCCGCTTCATAGAGCAAACGCAACTCATCTAGAATAATCCCAAATGAAAAACCATCCACCGCAATATGATGTATTGTCAGTAACAACACATAGTCTTGTGGGGAGCAAGTAAATAAATTTACTCGAATTACAGAACCTTCTTCCAAATCAAAAGGACGCTTGTATGCAGCGATCGCCCTCTTGCTCAATTCCGAATCATCCCAATTTGAAGCGTCAGTAATTTCAATGGAGAATTCCTGGTATTCGCGAACTTTTTGAAAAGGCTCAGCATCTCCTTGAGAAAATGTAGAACGTAATGTGGGATGACGAGCGATCAATGTCTGCAAAGCTCGTTCCAAAGCCGGAATATTTAAATGGGAACTGATGCGAACACTAAAAGCAATATTATAAGCTGCGCTTGATGGTGCAAGTTTATACAGAAACCATAAACCTTGCTGACCATAGCTTAGAGGAATTGTTTTAGAATTATAAAAATCCCTACCTAATAAATTGATAATTTCTGTTTTATGCTGCTTAATTTGATTTAATATTGTGGAATTTAATGCTTCTTTGGGAGCGCGATAACGCAGTTTATCACCTTCAACCCACAATTCCACATTTTGTCGTGAAAGATCCTTGAGAAATTCAACTAAATTCATATTTCTCCTTCTAGCCAATCATCATCATTTATTGCTGCGGA
The DNA here is from genome assembly GCA_039820385.1 of Cyanobacteria bacterium J06635_10. Taxonomy (GTDB): domain Bacteria; phylum Cyanobacteriota; class Cyanobacteriia; order Cyanobacteriales; family Nostocaceae; genus Rivularia. The sequence continues at coordinate 858 of JBCBQE010000382.1, read as the reverse complement.
ATTGGGGGTTTCCTTATCTTGCTCGCGAGCATTTTCGATCTGCTCATCCATTAACATTACCAAATTAGCAACTGTAAAGTCGTCTAGAAATTTTACCGCAGCTAAATCTACCAACCAATCTGTTCTCACCTTGTTCCTCAGCTTCACAGCAATCAGAGAGTCAATTCCTAAATACTTGATAGACTGCTGCATATCTAGATCGGATGGGCTTATACCTATAGCTTTAGCAATAGTACGACGAATATAATCTCCTAAAATTTCTTGACGTTCCCTTGTATCAATCTCTGCCCATCTTTCTAAAAGCTCATGGTAGTTTGCTACAATCTGCTCAACTTCTTGTTGTGGTTCAGTTTCACCAATTAATTTGGAATGCATGGGAAAAATTATTATTCTAAATAAGCATTCAAGCTTAATTTAATACAGTTTTGCGATCGTTCTTAATAGTCTTTTAATTCTCGCTATTTAAAATAGCTATGGTAACATCACCTTCAGACCAACCATCATTGTCATCATAAAAAGCACAGGAAGTCTTCAACATAATTAGATTACCACGAGCAGATACTTTATTTATTGATAAAACTCCTTGAAAATTGTTGGAATTTATTGGCTTTTTAAAGGTACTAGAAAATTTAACAATCAGAAAATCACTCAACTGACGACATTTATAGGTTTCTAAATTCCAATCTTTCATTACCTCCAACAACTGATTTTTCAATTCCAGAATCTTGCTATATTGATGATACTGGTCACTTTAATTCAGTAGAATTCAATATTTGTTACAATCAATTGTTTTATATCATAATTGCTTATTTAATAAAAAATCAGTTGTTGGAGGTAATGAAAGATTGGAATTTAGAA
>JBCBQE010000381.1:0-6452 GCA_039820385.1 Cyanobacteria bacterium J06635_10 | reverse complement strand
TTGAATCATATTCGCATTTACCAAGTTTGCACTCCGTAAATCTGCTTTTCGTAAGTTAGCTCTTTCTAGCTTGGCATTAAATAGATCTGCACCAATTAGATTTATCTCGCTAAGATTTGCGCCACTTAAATCGGCTCCACTCAAATCTGCATCAGTTAAATTTGCTTGACTTAAGTTACATCCTCTCAATTTAGCTCCACTTAAATCGGCTCCGCTTAAGTCGGCTCTTGATAAGTTGATACCGCTTAAGTCAGTATTTTTCAGATCTGCTTGATGGAGAATAGCCCCACTAAAATCTTTTTCTCCTGTTCCATGTCGGCTTAAAAGCTTATTCACGTCCATATTTTTCACCTTTTTGATTTCAGCAATCGAGCTTATTTATAAATGGTCTGTATTTATTCGCGTTTATGTTTTAATTTACCGGCTTGAGTTATAAGTTTCTAGAACTCGATCGGTTAATTAAACTTATTCTGCTAAAATTTTGTTGATTTGGAACACTTACTTAAAGTAACTATGCAGAAATACTAAAAAATTTTCCGTTCTTATCAAAAATTTTGAATTATATTTATTTTTTAACTTATCTCTTAGAGGTGTTTTCTTTGAAACGTTGCACTCGGCAACGTCTCTACATTAATTATTTTTAGGATGGCTTAGCCAACCCCAATTTAGAATTATTTTTTGCTTCTTTCTGTAATATTTCTTGTAGCTTTTTTTCAATGACTTCACTTATTAACTGATTTCCTTTCAAATTGAAATGGATGTGGTCATGATATAAAGCTTTTGGATCTTGGTCAGAGTTAAATACGGGTAGAAAATCGATATAACTGATACCTCGGGTTTGAGTAAATTCTTGTAGACGTTGGCGTGCTTTAATTTCGTAGTCGCGAGGTCCAGGTTCCCCAATTTCTCGTAATAATGGAGTCATGGCTAGTAAAAAGTGTGTGTTGAACTCGCGAGTAAATTCTTGAATTTCAACAATGGCTGCTAAATTAACACCAATACGATCGCCACTTTCATTTTGTACTTGTTTGAGTCCTGGTATGGGTTTTTGTGGGAGGATGTAGCGGTTTAGTATTTCCACTAATGCTAAAGGTGGTTTTTTGTCTGGATAATTGCGATCGCGTCCGACTGGTAGTGAAGTGGGTGCGGTAGAAAATAAATCATCGGTATTAATTAGCAAGACTATAGTTTTTGCTCCAAAGCTGCCAAACCTTTGTAAATAAGCTAGTTCGTTTCTAGGTCCCCAAGAATTTGCTGAAGCATTTAATACTTCAATTTGTGTAATACTTAGAGGTAGATTCCGATTCAAAGAACGCATCATTAAGTTAGAAATGGTATTCTTTTGATCTGTCCACCAACCACCATTAGCGATGGAGTCTCCTAAAAGCAGTATTCGTAAGCTTGAGGCTGGAGGTGTTTGTTGAATATTTGCACCCCGCATTGAATACTGATTAATTTCTATACGATTACCAAAGCGACGAGTACGTTGAGAAGGGGTTAATAAATAACCTATTTTTTCGTCGCCAATGTAAGTTAGAGGATTGCCAAAACCAAACAATAAGCGCAATCCAATTTCTGCGGCACATAATCCGATAATCGCTGCAACAATAATTAATAAAATAAATCTCACCTTTCAATCCCTTCTTGTCGTGTGACGTGTGAAATTACACCAATATACACGACGGGAGATGAGGGGATGGGGAGAAGAAGCTCGCCGAGTTAGGAGTTAGGAGTTAGGAGTTAGGAGTTAGGAGTTCTAAGTTAACGATGCCCTATGCCCCATGCCCATTCCCCGTTTACTTTTCTTAAGAAAATTGTAATCAGAATGTTCTGCTTGTATCTGCTTATATAGGAAGTAACGGACTACAATCAAGGCGGATCGTTTTGCCGATATTACTAAGGGAGGATTATTTGTTATGTCCGACTTAAATCGAGGAATCATGAAGTTTAAGGATGCCGATAGTCCTAAAGCTGTAACTATTTCTACCGTTCTGGTTTTGGGTTCTATTGCATTACTTATCTTTTGGGCATTGCAGGTGGCTTACGCGGTAAACTAGGAAACGAGCTACTCCAGAAATTAGGGCGTGAAATGTATTACGAATGTGTTATACCGGCTCGACTTTTTTCACTTACCTTTTTGTCGAGAAATGTTGAGTGGGAACACAACAATAATTATCAATTCTTGTTTATCGCTGACAATTGATTAGACTCTTATGTTGGTTTCTAAGGGGTGCGGATTATATTATCATCGCCCCTTGGGCCGTTATTGTCAGCGAAAAAAAATGGGAAAGTATGGATTTTAGATTGAAGAGAAATCAAAAAATGATCGTATGCTTGAACTCTGGGGTGCTTTAGTTATTTTTATTGTCTGCCCCCTTTTGGGTGGATTACCAGTTATTTCTTGGATTACCAATGCTATGGCAAAGCGTCGGTTGGCGGAAATTGGTACTGGTAATATTGGCGTTAGTGCTGCTTTCTATCACGGTGGAACGTTGGTAGGAGTTCTTGCTGTTTTATCGGAAGCACTTAAAGGTGTTATAGCAGTTTTAATTGCGCGTGCTTTTTTTGGTAATGGTTCCTATTGGGAATTGATTGCTTTAATTGCCTTGGTTATAGGTAGATTCTGGATGGGAAAAGGCGCTGGAACTACAAACGTTGCCTGGGGATTTGCGGTACACGATCCGATGGCGGCGGCATTTATATTTTTAGTTAGTAGCATCAGCTTTCTGCTTTTACGTTCCAAGGAGTTAGCAAAATATGGGGTTTTGATTTTATTTCCCCTAATTGTAGCGATACTGCATTTTGACGACATACCACAAATTTTAGCGGCGGTTGTGTTAGCAGGATTACTTGGCTGGATTTACCAACAGATACCCGATGATTTAAATTTAAAGGCATCTGAAGCTAAGGCAGAATCGCAAGCGATGTTTCAATTGTTACGGGGCGACCAAAAAATTCTTTCTCTTGATGATGAACTCGATGCTGCAATTGTAGGAAATAAAGCAGCTAGAGTCTCAGAAATGAAGCGTGCTGGTTATCCAGTTCCCAAAGGTTGGGTACTGACTCCAATGGATGAACCGGAAACGCCGATCGATTTTCTTCAACCGTCGGATTTATCTCCTCTTGCAGTACGCTCTTCTGCTTTAGGAGAAGATACAGAAGAAGCTTCCGCTGCCGGACAATACGAAACTGTTTTGAACGTTACTACAAAAGAAGGTTTACTACAAGCTATTAATACAGTTCGTGCTTCCTACGAACATCCAGCGGCAGTTAAATATCGGCGCGATCGCAATTTAAAAGAAACTGCAATGGCGGTGTTGATTCAACAACAAATTCAAGGAGTATTTTCTGGGGTTGCTTTTAGTCGCGATCCCATTACTCAAGAAAGTGATGCTGTCGTAATTGAAGCAACAGCAGGAAGTGCGGCTCAGGTAGTTTCTGGGAGATATACACCGGAACAATATCGAGCTTTTGTTGTTAAAACAGAGAATTTATCTTCCGTACATTTGGAAGGAGAAGGACAAATACCGGCCGTATTAATTAAACAAGTAGCATACTTATCTCGCCAAATTGAACAATACTATCACGGCATCCCCCAAGATATTGAATGGAGTTATGACGGTCAAACTTTATGGATATTACAAGTTCGTCCCATTACCACTTTATTACCAATTTGGACGCGCAAAATAGCAGCGGAAGTAATTCCGGGAATCATTCACCCCTTAACTTGGTCAATTAATCGCCCATTAACTTGTGGAGTTTGGGGAGGAATTTTTGCTTTAGTATTAGGCGAGCGTGCTTTGGGATTAGATTTTAACGAAACGGCGACGCTTCACTTTTCTAGAGCTTATTTTAACGCCAGTCTTCTAGGACAGATTTTTCGACGGATGGGTTTACCTCCGGAAAGTTTGGAATTTCTGACTAGAGGAGCGAAGATGAGCAAACCACCTTTAAATTCTACTTTGTCAAATCTTCCCGGATTGCTGCGATTGTTTACCAGAGAATTCAGCTTAGAAAGAGATTTCAAACGTGATTTCCGCAAGCGTTTTCAGCCTGGTTTGTCTGAATTATCACAAAAATCGCTACTTGAACTTGACCAAATCCAGCTACTAGAAAGAGTTGAATTTATTTTAGAACTGCTTCGCAGCGCTACTTATTATAGTATTATGGCTCCCTTGAGTGCTGCTGCAAGACAAGGGATTTTTAAACCAAAAGATAGTCAAATTGATAACAGTGCTGCTCCCGAAGTCGCGGCTTTGCGAGAACTTGGCGAATTAGCCGCAGCAGCCAAATTAATATTACCGGAATTTGATTCAGAAACACTGTTTGAAGATTTAGCAGTTTCTACGCCAGGACAAAAAATTCTTGAAGGCTTTGAAAACTTGATTAACCGTTACGGTTATTTAAGTGATGTAGGAACCGATATTGCTGTTCCGACTTGGAAAGAACAACCCGAAGCTGTAAGACTGTTATTTATTCAGTTGATGCAAGGGAACCAAGCCCCCGCAAATTTGGGAATCAAAAAGCGCAAGCGGGGAGGAGCCGTACAACGTCGCGTAGATTTAAAAGGACGAGTTACAGAAGTTTATTCTCGATTGCTCGCACAGTTACGTTGGTGCTTCATCGCCTTAGAACGGAATTGGTTACAAAATGGGTTGCTCGGGGAACCCGGAGATATCTTTTTTCTAGAAATTGAAGAAATACGAAGAGTTATCAAGGATTCCGATTATCAACTGATAAGTAATTTAAGGTCCTTGGTGGAAATAAGAAGAACACAACTTATAGAAGATAGCGAACTCAATCCCGTACCACAGTTAGTTTATGGCAATGCACCTCCTGTATCGATGTTCTTTTCTCGTCCCTCCCTTGTTCCTGATGGAATGTTAACCGGAATTCCGGCAAGTCATGGACAAGTAGAAGGAAAAGTCAAGGTGTTGCGAAATTTACAGGCAGTTCCAGATATTGATAAACAGACAATTTTAGTCGTTCCTTACACTGATTCTGGCTGGGCTGCCATACTGACAAGGGCTGGCGGACTTATTGCCGAAGTTGGCGGAAGGCTTTCTCACGGCGCAATTATTGCTAGGGAATATGGAATTCCCGCAGTAATGGACGTAAATAATGCTACGTGGTTATTACAGGATGGTCAGCGAGTACGGATTGATGGTTCTAGGGGGATTGTAGAGATATCAAATGATTTGAGGCCGGGTTGACACTCTCAGGTTACTACCTGAAACGAGGTAATCCCAGTACTTTGAGTTAGCGAAATGTGTCCGATAGGACATATGCTTCGTGTAAGCAGAAAATTTCGGGAGGCTTTCGCTCATTCAATTTTGTGGTTTTGTTCGCCAACATCAGTTCTTTTCTTTCTACTGCATCCAAGCGTAGTCTCTATCTCCTGGAAGTAATTGCTGAGGTACTACAAGGTAATGTCTCTGTTTTCCTTTCCTCAAATATTACTAGCTAGGCAGTTAGCTTTTAAATGACAATTATTCATTCTTTCAATCAGCAACTCCTATTATTTAATGCCCAAGAACTAGTAAACAATAATACGCAAATTATAATAACAGTAATAATGATAGCTTTAGAGATGTAACTATATTGTTTTATATTTTGAAACGCTAAAATAGCTCCAACATCTCCTCCTATTAAACCGCCTAATAGCAACCATCCTAATGGGGGTTCTTTAATAGGAATCAATGTAAAACAATAGGCAGTAAAGTCAACTATATATATAAAAGCGAATAAAGGGAAACCTAATAAACTAAAAGAATTAAAAAAATCATTCAAGAAGGTCGATAAATTAGATAAACTTATTTCTAATAAAGACAAAATTGACGAAAATGATATCGCAGAAAGTATAAAAAAGAAAGGATTTGTTATAGTTATTCTTAAGATGATTGATCTAGTTCTTGTAAAGAATGTAAATATAGATTCAAGTATGTCAAAAATGCGTTTATTTGTATTTTTATTTAAGATAAATATTATTATTAATGCTAATATCGTAACTCTAGATAGCTTATTTATAATTTCGCCTAAGTCTAGATATGCATAATCACATATCAGAATTAATGGAATAAACTTTATTGACTTAGGAAACCAATAATTTTCCAAAGATAATAACAAGTCGATAGAAAACCGAATAAACCCAAAAGAACTAAATCTGGGAGATATTTCATATAGTACAAATGAGATTAAAGCTTCACTAACGCTTATTTGTGAAACTTTTAATGGAAGAATTGGTGGAAGAATTAAAGGAAAAATTTCTACCAATTTAATTAAAATTGTAAATAAGTCGTCGATCAAAGATAAATCATCCACTTTTGAAGGTTCAAAAATAGATTTTAATTTGATTTTAGATACAAGTTCTTTTGAAGCAGGTACCTATGAAGATATAATCTATATAGAAACTAATATTGGTAATTTTCAAGTCCCGGTTTATTTTGAGAAAC
>JBCBQE010000380.1:0-6476 GCA_039820385.1 Cyanobacteria bacterium J06635_10 | reverse complement strand
CTCCGATTGTGGAACACTTGCCATTACTTTGAGGTAAAGCGTCCCGGACAGAACAATTCGATGAAACTTCTTTGACAGCCCTGATACCAATCCAATCAGCAGAAACACTTATATTATTAATTGCTTTTTTCAGTTCGGACCACATGGGACAAAAGTTTTGTGTGAGGAAGGGGAGATTATATTATTTACTACAAAACGCCAAATAAAGCAGCTGTTATTTGTGAAGTTTTTTCTCTCTTGACAAATTATTGAACAGCGTAAATAGAAGGAATTAGGAGATGGGGTTCGGAATTTAAAACTCATAACTCCCAACTCCTTTCCCAGTAGCTTTATGATTATTATCGGCGTTGAGTGGGGGAGGGAAAAGGGGGAAGAGGGGGCTACTCCCCTTGCTGAGTGGAAGATTACTGGTGTTGAATGAGGGGGCGAGTGAAAGAGTTTCGGAGTAGGGTGGGTTTTATCGGTAATCCCCAGGAGTTTGAAGGGACTAACTCATTACTCCTAACTCCTAACTCCGTGAGCCATTTCCTGATGACTAAACTTTTCTTCAGCTAATAATTTTGGTCGAAGATATAGATTTTCTAAAAGTACCGCTATACCGGCTACCCAAGGAGGAACAATTACAGCCCCAATAATTCCTAAAACCTGGGTACCCCCCAATACTGCCAAAAGTTGATAAAAAGGGTGAACTCTTACAGTATTACCGACTAATAAAGGGTCTAGTACATAAGTTTCAATATTTTGAATAATTACAAATAACAATAACACCCATAAGAAAGTTAGTCCTCCTTGGGGAATGGCGACAATCAAAGCCGGAATCGCTCCCAAAACCGGACCAACAAAAGGTATAAAGTTAGTGAATGCTGCAATAGTACCTAAGGCCAAAGCAAACTCAGAAAGTCCTACAAATCCTAAAGCCAAGGTAATCGCAATACCCAAAATCGTCGAAACCAAAACCCTTCCTTGAACGTATCCTCCCATGCGCCGACAAATGGGTACAACTTGTGCATTGAGACGTTCATTCCAAGGTTGTGGAAACAAGCTTACTAAACCTTGAATTAAACTTTTGCTTCCAGCAACCATGTAACCGGATATCACTACAGCTAAAATTAGATTTACCACAGCGCCCAAAATACCAAAAGTTACTCCAAAGGAACGTAAAACCAACTTTTGACTGGAACGGAACAACCAATTGGTAAGTGCTTGGAGATCGAAGAATTGTTCTATTGTTTCCAACTGGGTAATTCCAATTCGCGCCGCTAAATTTTCAACTGCTACGCCCAGATTATCCAAATAAATCGGGAATCTGCGGGCTAATCGTTGAATTTGTTCTGAAACAGAGGGACCAATTATTAAACCGATGCTAGTCAGTACCCCAATTAAACCTAGATAAAACAGAATAACCCCCAACCAACGGGGAAAACGCATTCTTTCTAGCGCATCAACAAAAGGCGTAATAGTTGCTGCTAAGACCACCGAAATCATCAAAGTTAACAATAAACCTCGTAATTGCCACAGTAATACCACCAGAAAAAATCCAGCAATAACCAGCAGAATATCGGACAAAGTAAGAAATTTACGCTTTTCAAGCATGGTAATGGGGATATGGGTAGAGGGGGAGATGGGAAGGTGGGGAGACAAGTGGAGAATTGCTAATCCAAAATCCAGAATTCTATAATCCCTCACCGCTCACTGTTCACTGCTCACTGCTTACTGTTCACTGATTCCTGTGCCATTTCGTGCCTTGGCTACTATCAATTAAGACAATACCTTGCTCTTGCAATTCGTCGCGAATGCGATCGGATTCGGCGAAGTTCTTGGCCTTTCTGGCTGATTGTCGTTGTTGAATCAGCGCTTCAATTTTTTCCGAACTCAAGCCGTTACTCGTTGTAGTTTCTGATTCCATTTGAGCTTCTAATCCAAGTACATCAGCTAATGTAACTAAAGTTTGCCACATATTCTGTAATTCTTCGGATGCGGTTTCTGTTTTACCTTGATGTATCAAGATATTACCTTCCTTAGCAAGTTCTTTGGCAAGTTCAAATAATACCGTTAAACCGCTAGAAAAATTAAAGTCATTATTTACAGCTTCTTGAAAACGCTCAGTGTAAGAATTTTCTCTTTGTCCCCCCATCTCCTTATCCCAACCAAGCTGTTCCCCATACTTATTACCAAAAAGCAACCCTTCTTTTAGAGTATTCCAACCATTCGTAGCTGCTTGTATGGCTTCGTCAGTAAAGTCAATAGGTTTGCGGTACTGCGCTGTAAGTACAAATAACCGCACCGCCATGGGGTTAACGCCTTTATCTAGTAATTCCCGAATAGTGATAAAGTTGCCTAAAGATTTAGACATTTTCTCACCATCAACTTTCACCATGCCGTTGTGTAGCCAGTAATTAGCTAAGGGTTTACCCGTAACGGCTTCCGATTGAGCAATTTCATTTTCATGGTGAGGGAAAATTAAATCGGCACCACCTGTATGAATATCAATAGTTTCGCCAAGACGCTCTCTAACCATTGCAGAGCATTCAATGTGCCATCCGGGACGGCCTTTTCCCCAAGGGGAATCCCAAGCGGGTTCTTCGGGTTTTGCAGCCTTCCACAAAGCAAAATCAAACTGATATCTTTTCTTTTGATATTCTGGATCTTCTACATTTACCCGTTCGCTAGCACCGGCTTGCATATCTTCTAATTTACGTCCGGAAAGCTTGCCGTATTCATCAAATTTCTGTACGGCATAGTAAACATCACCCCCGGATGGATAAGCATAATCTTTATTTTCCAACTCGTGAATTAACCGCTTAATTCCATCCATGGTTTGAGTAGCGCGGGGATATTCGTCAGCTTCTTTGACATTTAACCGACTCATATCATCAAAATAAGCTTGGATATATTTTTCGGCTACAGCTTCCATTGAGGAGCCTTCTGCTCTGGCTCGCTTCAGAATTTTATCGTCAACATCGGTGAAATTTTGCACGTAACGCACTTCATAGCCGCTAAATTGTAAATAGCGCCGGACGACATCCCAAACAATACAAGCTCTAGCATGACCCAAATGGCAGTAATCATAAACCGTCACGCCGCAGTAATACATCTTAACTTTCTGCGGTTCTACAGTTGTAAAGGTTTCTTGGCGACGGGTGAGGCTGCTGTAAACTTTTAGGGTCATGACCAATTAATAATGATTAATAGAAGACAAATAAGTAAGCGAGAAAAAATCTAACTATGTAACGGAACGTAAAATATCTGTATTTACTTCTTAGTAACGCTAAGCGCGAAGACAACCCGACTACAAACAAATTATAATTTTTTGTACTGAACTACTTACGCAATAATAGATTAAAGCAATTGGGGTGACATTAACGCATCCCTATTCTAGAGTTCCGCCCTGCAAGCTGCGCTAAATTATTATTTTTAATTCTTTTCTACTTCATTTTCTGTTCTCGCCATGCAATCATCAGTAACTTCAGAATCTCAAGCAATGGATGCACCAAAACAAGGATTGCCAGTCACAATTATTACTGGATTCCTCGGTAGCGGTAAGACGACTTTACTCAATCATATCTTGAGCAATCAGCAGGGTTTGAAAACTGCTGTTTTGGTAAATGAATTTGGCGAAATTGGCATTGATAATGAATTGGTAGTTTCCAGCGACGATAACATGGTGGAGTTAAACAACGGCTGTATTTGCTGTACCATCAATAGCGATTTGGTGGATGCCGTTTACAAAGTTATGGAACGTCAAGACAATATAGATTATCTGGTCGTGGAAACAACAGGTTTAGCAGATCCCTTACCCGTTGCATTAACCTTTTTAGGAACTGAATTACGAGATTTAACTCGTTTGGATTCCATTGTCACTTTAGTAGATGCTGCTAATTACAGTTTAGATTTATTCAACTCCGATGCTGCTTTCAGCCAAATTGCCTACGGTGATGTAATTGTGCTCAACAAAACCGATCTAGTTAATGAAGCCTCGCTAGATTCTTTAGAAGTCAAAATTCGGGATATTAAGGAAGGAGCCAGAATTCTCCGTACCACAAAATCCCAAGTTCCTCTACCTTTAGTTCTCAGCGTTGGTTTGTTTGAGTCAGATAAGTATTTTGATGTGGTAGAAGAACACAACCACGATCGTCACGACCATAACCACGAACATCACGACCATAACCACGAACATCACGACCATAACCACGACCATCACGACCATAACCACGACCATCACGACCATTCAGAATGCGGTCACGATCGTGACCACGAACACCATCATGACCACGATCGTCATTCTCATCACTTAGAAAATGATGGTTTTACCTCCGTATCATTCGAGAGCGAAAATCGGCTATCTATCCGTAAATTCCAGTATTTTCTAGATAACCAGTTACCCGAAAACATTTTCCGCGCCAAGGGGATACTATGGTTTGATGAAAGTCCCAAAAGACATATTTTTCACCTTTGCGGTAAACGTTTCACCCTTGATGATGATGAGTGGAAAGGTGAAAAGAAAAATCAATTAGTGTTAATTGGTCAAAATTTGGACGAAGAAGGGTTATTAAAACAGATAGAAAACTGCGTGTGTATGCCTTCTACTAGTAAAGGTAAAGGCATTGGGGAATAATGAAGGATAAAAATTTTTCGTTATTTTAGTCCAGTTCGTAAGTGTGGAGACGCGATACTATGAGCGTCTCTACAAGTTAATATTGTCACACAGTCTAGCTCAAAAATATCTTTAATTGTTGAATCATCAGAACTTGCGGGTTTCAAGAATTCATGCGGGTAATTATCCAGCGGGTTAAATCATCTCAAGTCACGGTTGACGGTGAAGTTATCGGTAAAATTGGAAAGGGTCTCAATTTATTAGTAGGTATTGCCGATACCGATACCGAAGCAGAATTAGAATGGATGGCCCGTAAATGTTTGGAATTAAGATTGTTTCCAGAATCTACCCAAAGCAACCGCTGGCAGAAATCGATACAAGAAATCGGCGGCGAGTTGTTAGTAGTAAGTCAGTTTACCCTTTATGGAGACTGTCGTAAAGGTCGTCGTCCTTCATTTAGCGCTTCCGCATCTCCCGAAATTGCTGAAAACTTATATAACTGTTTCGTAGACAAATTGCGTACTAGCGGTTTACGAGTAGAAACGGGTAAATTTGGGGCAATGATGCAAGTCTCAATCGAAAACGATGGTCCTGTCACTTTAATACTTGATCGCGCTGCAGAATAATAATTTATACGTAAATTTCAAGATAAAAAAAGCAATGGCTGGCAAGTTATTTGTAAGTGATTAAAAAAATTGCGGCTCTTAATCAAGAATATGATCAATTTTTCAAGTTCTTGCCTAAATTACGATTTCAAGGGTTTATCTCAAGTAAATACTACACCTTGGTTCTAAATAATGAGACAATGATAGTTTAACCATCACAAAACTTGAGATTACACGCATCATGGCAAAAATACAGTTTTCAAGAGGTGTCAACGAAGAAGTTATTCCAGACGTGCGGTTAACACGTTCGCGTAGCGGAGATAGCGGTACTGCTACGTTTATTTTTACAAACCCTAAAGCTTTGGATCAAGGAAGCACGGATGAAATTACTGGAATGTACATGGTTGACGAAGAAGGAGAAATTGTCACCCGCGAAGTTAAAGGTAAATTTATTAACGGGAAGGCAGAAGCTATAGAAGCAACTTATTTAATGAAATCTGCTGAAGATTGGGAACGTTTTATGCGGTTTATGGAACGCTATGCAGAAGAAAATGGCTTGGGATTTGATAAATCTTAAAGAGTCATCAATTATTAGTCATTAGTCATAGGTCAATAATATACAAAAAGGGGAATGAGAAAAATGACTAATGACTGAAATCATTATTTCCTTTTTATTAGCAAAAAGGTTTAACTCGTAATTGATAACTATCATTCGTACCCAGAGAGAACTGAGAACAAAAACTGTACCCTGGTATTTTATGTACAGAGCCCAGCATAGACCAACAAAAATCAAACACGAAGCAGGTAGGCACAAATAAATCTACCGGCTTTAACGAAATATAAAACACTTGAAACTTCTGCGTTAGCGTAGCGCCATCTAAGGGCATATGCTTGGCTTCACCTTATTACGCAAGCGCTTCGCGCACGCTGCGCGAACGCAATTACATAGTTTGGTTTTATCATACTTATCAACTTAGTCTTTTGCTACATAATCTAAATTTATGAATCATACAGAAACAATACTGAATAAAACTGTTGCCATAATTGTCGAATATTTAGAAAGTAATTGGCATCCAGATACAAAAGTCTTCAATTATCAAAGTGCTGATGTTCTAAAAGAGCAACTAGATTTAACTTTAGCGGATGATGGAGTTGCTTTAGAAGAGTTAATTCCTGTATTAGAATCTTATCTAAAGCATAGTGTCAGAACTAGCAGCACTCAATTTTTTAATCTACTCTTTAGTGGTTCTAGAACCACTAAAGAGTAGATTAAAAAA
>JBCBQE010000379.1:2458-6488 GCA_039820385.1 Cyanobacteria bacterium J06635_10 | reverse complement strand
CCATTCAACTGCTTTTGCTTAGACAGCTCAATTCTGTCACCAGATATTCCTTCTCGGTTAAAGTAAGCGAAATATCCGACAGTTATGGAACAACAGACAATAATCAATGCTAAGTTATAACGCATTAAAATGCCTCTGAATTTAAGTAATGATTACAGACAAAAGCAGATTTTGTCTTCCGAAAAAATACCCTCCCGTAATTACCGCAGGGAGAGCCAAGTATGGGATTCCTATTCATAAAATTCTCCTGAAAGCTAATTTGAGCAAAATTAACGAGAAGACGAAAATACCGCAAGCTCCTAGTAGTTCACCAAACCAAAATTGCCGGGTGAGGGCAAGCTGGAGGGAGCAGGGTTCTTTTAAAAGTTTTTCTTCTAAAAAACTTTTAAGGGAACCCGGAGCAGGGGAAGCGGGGGATCTTGGGGAGAAAATTATTTTTTTCTTACAATTAACCCCGCAAAGTAATAAGAGCGGAGTACTAGTACTACTTTATTGGGCTTTTTTCGATTTTCTATTAGTTAGCAATATTTCACCCTTATTGTTGATTTCTAGAGGAGTATTGGGAAAATCACTCTTATTCAAAGAACGCAAAAGTCCCACTGTACTAAATCCTTGGTCAATATAAGGAATTGCTTGTTTATTCAAACGAACAGGGATAATCTTACCCGACAGAAAATCTCCTTCTGGGTTCAACTTCACATCTAAAATCATCGAATAACCCTTATAGGATGAAGTTGAAAAGACTCGATATCCCAGAAAATTCCCTAAAGAATAAGCAATGAGTTTCCCTTGATAAACTTCTATTGCTCTAGGAACATGAGGTCCGTGTCCGAGTACCAAGTCTGCTCCTGAATCAATCATTGTACGAGCAAAATTAAGGGAATTACCCCTATTTTCTCCATAGAAGAACTCTGTTTGATTCTTAACGTGGAGAGCGCGGGTTCCCTCGGCTCCGACGTGCATAGAGATGACCACGATTTTGGCTTTTTTACGAGCCGTTTCCACTAAAGCTTTCGCTTTCTCTATATCTTGGACAGTATTACAGTATTCGTAGAAACAGAATCCGATTACAGCAACAGGAACATTCTCGACGTTGAAATAAAGAATTTGATTCTTTTTACCTACTGCTTTCATCCCAGCAGCAGTAATATTGTTGAAAGTGTCTTGAAATCCCTTTGTACCGAAGTCCATTGCATGGTTATTAGCCACACTCAGCACATCGAACCCAACATCAGCAAAAAGCTTGGCATGTTGGGGAGGAGAACGAAAAGCAAATACTTGTCCGCGACTTATATCTTTGGTACTATAGGGATGATTAGTTATGGTACTCTCAAAATTACCAAACAAGATATCGGTCCCTTGGAGCTTGTCTCTAACAGACTTGGGAAACAATTGATTAGGATTAGCCGGAAGTCTGTTCGACGGAAAATTAGTACCGGGAACCATATCACCAACGGCTTTAATACTAATTGAATCTGGAAGGATTTGAGTTGAACTTTCAGGTGGAATTTTTTCAGAATCTGGTGCTGTTTTTTTACGAGTATTTATCTGTAAAGACGATGATACAACACCAGTCAAAATGAGTAAGCTGACGCTAAAGCTCAGCAGCGCTTTGTATTTCATGAGGGATTCTCCGATTGAGGGTTTATCTGAGCTTTATCGGTACCGCATATAAGTTATTCGGAAAATGATGAATAATCAGAAATTGTTGACATAAGAAAGTGCAGCACTATCTCAAATGCTGTTGGCGACTTTGGTTTTTATACCAAATAGTCAGATATATTAGGGTATAATTCCAGACTCAGATTTAGCCTACAATAATTAATTGCAGGCTTTATTCCTTGAAACTATCGAATCAGAGATTTGAGCGGTTCGCGAGCAATGTATCTTAAACAGAACTAGACAGGAAACATTCATTAACGCAGCGATAAATTATATTCAATTGTCATAACCTTAACTCAAAACTGACGCTCAGTTATTTACTCGCTAAATAATTAAATTAGCTTATATAATTACTACAGTTATAAATACCGCAGTTAAAATTTGAGTTAGTTTTTCTAGATACACTCAGATGCTATTTAAGTTTTTAATGCCACTATCAACATTCTAGTGTCCAGTTTTGTGAGAAAGTATAACAAACAGGTAAGAAGAAAATAAATTTTGTTTAATCTTAACCAAAAAACTGCAAAAGGCTATTGAATTTTTCGGAAATTATCAATACTATGAAAGATTTTGAAGTAATAAATAACTATAGCTGAACAGTAATGTAGCCCGAAGTGACGATCGCGGCTATTCCTGAAGAATTACGGCAAGCATAAAGTTAGTATAAGAGTTTCACCCTCGGTAACCAGCAAATTTAACAATATTCAAGCCTCTCTCCAAAGAAATAGTATCTGCTTGAAGATAGATTTATACTCCAAAAATTATCTATTTATATAAACTAATCTCTATCTTATGGTTTAGACTAAATCATGAAGGAGGAAGATACTATATTTATAATTCCTTTTATAAAGTAATATTAATGAGAGATAAAAAACGTAGCTTATATAAAAACAGGAGTTTATATGGATATATTTCATTGCAAAAATAATTTGATTAAATTCAAGTAATATTATCTTTGAAATAAAAAAAATTGATGTTCTGTTTAGCCACTAGTAAATAAAAGCTATTCAGGATTTAAGAAAATGCACCGTTACCGATGACTCAAAGATGCTAATAATTTATACAACTTTTTGGTGCTGGCAGTTTTCTCTGTTGAAGATAACGCTACAGCGAAAACTTGTCTTAAGTGCATCTGATGACTTAGCTGTAGCGGTCTATACCTTTAAGGAGTTAATTAATGGCAGAAAAAAACCCAACTCGCGGGCAACTCGAAAGAAATTTATCGCAGCGAATTCAAAGCTTCTACGCTAACCAGTTAGGACACAGACCGACAAAAGTAACTTGCCAACTATTCGATGCAAAGTTAGCAATCGTGATTGAAGATTCTGTTACTTTACCAGAGCAACTGCTGATTAATCAAGGTCAGGAAGAACTAGCAGAGCAAGTGCGCTCAGGTTTAGATGAAGCTATTGAACCTCAATTAAAGGAACTAATTGAAGAAGTACTCGAAAGAAAGGTTCTAGATTTTTTGTCTGATGTCACTTTAGATACTGGTCGTGGTGGTATTATTGCAGTTTTGTCAGATACACCATCAGTTCGCAATCCTGAAGCTATACCTAAAATAAAAAAAAGTAAAGCAACGGTTAGCAAAGAATAAGGAGAAAAATCTGTGGATGCAGCATCTCCACGGCGAATCAATCAAAATTCGGTGGAACACGAAGGTAGCGATAACTATTTTACGTTGCTCAAACCCGTAGATTAATTTAGATATTTAGGGTTTTGTAGGGAAGCTGCATTTAACCTCTCATAGTGGGTTTTCAAGAGATTGCAAAAATTCAAATCAGCGTAATTTACTGCGCTTATTCAGTAACCCCATAAGTAGAGCAATTATTCCATAAAATATTCGAGTATTAATCTATATATTAAGATGCTTTACTACCATGGGTAACATAACTTAGATAATTAAAAATCTTCTCTTAGAACACCTTTAGCTTAACACTAGAAAAAGAGATTTATCTTGCAGGGGTATTTTCCATGTATCAACCACATACTGTCAATTTTGCTAACCTTGAGCAAACCTTATCCGAACGGATAAAATTGATATTTCATCAGCAGCTTGGGCATCAGCTCCAGGAAATACAATGTAATTTGTTAGAAAATAAGTTAGTAATCGTAATCAAACAAGCTCTTACTAAACCAGAATTATTATTGATTAAAAATGGACGCGAGACAATTGCTAAAGAAGTGAGAAATAGTATAGAAGAAATTTTACGACCCAAACTGAAAAATATTATTGAAGAAATTACAAAAAATGAAATTACAGAGATATTCTTTTCTACTCACCTGGATAGCAATTGTCTGAGCTTGATAGCTTTATTTGTTGATAGTAACAGTTAAGTATAATGCATAATTACCTTGCTTTTTGGAT
>JBCBQE010000379.1:0-2448 GCA_039820385.1 Cyanobacteria bacterium J06635_10 | reverse complement strand
CGGTTGGAGGTGCTTAAGAATCATATGCTCTAAATCTTCCAGCATATACGGCTTAATAATGTAGCCATGAAAACCAGCTTTTCGTATTTCCTGTTGCTCTCGGGGCATAGCTAAAGCAGTCATCGCCACTACTGGAATGGAAGATGTGAATGGATCTCGTTGAAGTTGGTAGAAAATATCAACGCCATTTGTATCTGGCAACATAATATCCATTAATATTAAATTTGGTTGATACTGTTTTGCAATCTGTAATGTAGTAACTCCATTAGTTTCACCGAGCAATCTGCAACCGAGAGACTCTACAACATAACTAATAATTAGGAGATTGTCTTCATTATCTTCGACTGTCAAAACTAGAGGTTGTTGCTGTCTATTTGCACAAGATATTTCTGGTATCATAAACTACTCCCGAATACTTTGCATGTTCTGATATATCTCTGGCAAAAGCATAGGAGGCATTTATCCTACGGTGAAGCAGGGCTTGATATGGATAAATTGGCTCGTGACTTCTGAGATACCAAGTTATTCATTCTTTGCCGCTTCAATGGCTGGAGAGCAGGAAACGAATATGCTAAGTCGGTATTTAGGAAATCTAAAGATATTATAAATTATAACTGTAATTGATCAAAGTTGAATATGTCGAGCAAAATTGATGAAGATGACTGTTATTTGCTAGATATCCCAGGAAAGCCGATTTATTATCCATTTTTTAAAGTTTGATTAGATTAAGGATACTAGCTATGTGGTAAAGGTTGTAGCAGTAGTGATATAGATAACGATTCTATAGAAGAATAGTAGTAATTGGGCGGCGTTGTATAATCATCACCCTGGATTTCGGTCGCAATGAAAAATTTTGGTTACGTAAATTATGTTTCAACAAAAGTACAATTAAAAACAGAAAAATAGGTTTAGACTAACAATCTAAACCTAGCAAATAACTATTCTTATTTTCCGAAAATTTGAAATTAATAAATGAAATTAGTCAATAGCTTTCTTCACTTCTTCTTTCGCATTTTCTACAGAGTGTTGTATTTTAGCTTCTGTTTGCTTTTCTTTACCTTCTGCCGTGTCTTTAGGGTTTCCAGTAACTTCGCCGATTATCTCTTGAGCTTTACCTTCGATATTTTTTGCAACTGCGTTTAATCTATCTTCAGTACTCATAATTGTTTTCCTTTTATTTTGACTGTTAATTGTTTTTCACTATATATATTCTATTGTAAATATTGTTTTTCTACTTCTGCCTGTAGATTAATCAAAAAAAATATCAAGTATACATTTAGATAGAAATAACGATCTGATTTATATACCTATTGGTGCAGTAAATGTATATCTAATAATTTACATAATATTTTTACTATTCATGAATAATGATAGATGTATTGCGACAATCAAATTGCGACAATTTAACTAGAATTATTCATCAAAGGTGATTTTTATGCAAAGTCAAGAATTTCGTCCCGCTCCCGAAGAAATTCCCGGACAACAATTAGAATATCCAGGTAAACAGTCTGATATGACTCCTCAACCGGATAGCGATTTATCTAACTACCGTGCAGCCGATAAACTTAAGGGCAAGGTTGCTTTAATTACTGGTGGTGATTCGGGAATTGGCCGTGCTGTGGCGATCGCATACGCAATGGAAGGTGCTGATGTGGCAATTCTCTATAACGAGAATGATGAAGACGCTGAAGTTACTCGCGATGCGGTGGAAAGGAGAGAGCAAAGTTGTTTAACGATTAAGGCTGATGTGAGGGATTTTGAATCTTGTCAGCAAGCAATTGAGAAGGTAGTAAGCAAATTCGGAAAACTGAATATTTTGGTAAATAATGCAGCATACCAAATGGTGCAGGAAAAGTTTGAAGATCTCAGCATCGAGCAATTTCGCTTGACTATGGAAACTAATGTTTTTGGTTACTTTTATATGGCAAAAGCTGCCCTACCTCACCTCAAAGCGGGTGACGTAATTATCAATACGGGTAGTATTGTGGGCAAAATTGGTAAAGAATTTTTAGTGGATTATGGTGCTAGTAAGGGAGGCGTTCATACTTTCACCAAATCTCTGGCATTGAACCTAGCCGAGCGCAATATTCGGGTAAATGCGGTTGTTCCGGGGCCTGTTTGGACACCGAATATACCTGCAACCATGCCTGAAAAAATGGTCAAAAATTTTGATACAGATCCAGCAATGAAGCGCAGCGGGCAACCAGAAGAATTAGCACCAGCATATGTATTCTTAGCCTCTCAAGATAGCAGTTTTATCACTGGTGCCCTAATTGATGTTACAGGGGGACAACTTTCTAGCTAAATATTTATGTTATGGGAGTTGGAGTTTGTAATGATTCTTCCTTTTTTTTAGACAATTAATTACTTGTAGGGTGTTGTACGCTGCTAGTAGCAGAATATCGCACCTAGCAGCGTACCACACCATCTGCGAGTTTTATTAATTGT
>JBCBQE010000378.1:0-6497 GCA_039820385.1 Cyanobacteria bacterium J06635_10 | reverse complement strand
GTTAAGTGCAAGATATGCATACTCTAATTCTTAAGATTGAAAATTGGAAGCAATTTATCGTATCTTTAGGGATAAATTGCCGCACCCTCCTATTATTTTCACAACCGATTGCCGGGTGAAGGCAGGGAGGGGGAAAGGGGGGAGGTTCAGAACTTTGTCTTGTTAGTATTAACTCGGTATAGTTTTCTTAGTGGAGTACTAAAGGCGGAGGCAATTAAATTAAGAATTCGTAAAATATACGAAACTCGGCTAAAAATGGATTCACTAAATTTGCTTGAAGATACAGTTATTCAGGATTGGTTGGTAACGGGTGATGGAAGCAGTAAAACTGTGGATATTGCACCAGTTACAGATTTATCAAACCATACCTATCGACTTTATCGGTTTTTAACCGATTTAGAAGATATATTGCGGAGTTTCGACGATGACTCTAGCAGATTAAAGGCAATTCGTCCTTTGGTGCGACGTTTATTAATTAGTTCAGAGTGGTTGCAATATGAGTTTATCAACCCGAATCCGGAAACGGGTTGGTCTGTAGTTACACTTTATGATGAACCTAATTATCCTTTAACAATCCAAACAGTAGCTTGGTACCCAGGGAAGGTTTCCCCAATTCACAATCATGCAACTTGGGGAGTTGTTGCACTTTTGGGGGGGCAGGAAAAAAATACTTTATGGAAACAAGTTGATAATAATCCCGGAATTGAATTTGCGGGTGAGGTGATTCTCAATCCAGGTGATATTATCAGTTTTACTGGAGATGCGATTCATCACGTAGAAGCTTTGGGAGATGAACCCACTATCAGCTTTAATTTGTATGGTGAAACTGATTACGAACAGCGTTTTGAATTTGATGTAGAAAACGGAACTAAGAAGAATTTTTGAATCTGGGAGTTGGGAGTGAGTGGTGAGTGGTGAGTAGTGAGTGGTGAATAGTTAAGAATTGTGAATCTCTACCTCCTCTACCCCCTCTACCTCACGCCACTTGCTACAACGGAGGTAACCTCCGCAACGCAGTGGCTCCTCTACCCCTCCAAAAAAAATCCCCCATATTTATTTTTCAAAAAAAATTTCAATTTCTTCCGGAATGGATAAGCACTGTCTGGAAGAAATAATTAGCTTGACAGATTATAGCCAATTTTTATAAGGAAACTGGGGAACTATGGCCCCGCTAATTATCAAAAGCTCAGTCTTAATGGCTGGGCTTTTAACATTTTTAATTGGGCTCGCGGAGTTAGGAGTTAGGAGTTGGTGGTTAGTGGTTAGTGGTTAGTGGCTCGCGGAGTTAATCATTATCTTTCCCATATGCCGGCTGCCTAATGCCGAGTAATCGAAGCAAAAAGTATGCTGTTGATCTAGTGCAATAAGCTCAAACCGGAATAAACTAATAACTATTGTGGAGTAGGTACTATGCAATCGGTTTTTAAATTACCGCGATGGTTAAGTTTAGGGTTGGCTTTTCCGTTGTTTATTCTTAATGTTTGGGTATTACTTGGAGTTGTCAAATATCTTCAACCCTTGGTAAATATTGTTATTACTGCAATCCTGTTAGCTTTTGTTCTAGAATATCCAATTAGTTTTTTCCAGCGACGAGGAGTAAAACGTAATTCGGCGACTGCGGGAGTGCTGTTGTTAGCAGCTTTGATACTTTCCGCTTTGGGTATTATAGTGCTACCGCTAATTCTCAAACAGGTTAATGAGTTAGCTAATACCTTGCCAAATTGGATTGATTCTGGTACACAACAATTACAAGCTTTGCAAAATTGGGCTGAAACTCAACAGCTGCCAATTAATCTTTCGGGCTTGCTTCCCGATATTCTTAGCAAATTATCTAATAGAATTCAAAGTTTAAGTGGTCAAATAATTGGCTTAGCTTTCGATACAATTGGCAGCCTTTTCAACATTTTACTGACATTAGTGCTGACATTGTACATGCTTTTAAATGGTTCGAGCCTTTGGGAAGGAATTCTCAAATGGTTGCCACAGCAAATTGCTCAGCAAGTAAGTGAGTCTTTACGGGAAGACTTTCAAAATTATTTTATCGGACAAGCAACTTTAGCTACTATACTTGCAACGGCGTTGACGTTGGTTTTTGTGGCGTTGCAAGTTCCTTTAAATTTACTGTTTGCTTTGGCGATCGGATTTTTCGCGTTATTCCCCTTCGGTACTGGTATCGGAATTGTTTTAGTAAGTTTATTGATCGGCTTGAAAGACTTTTGGTTGGGGGTAGAAGTGTTAATCGTAGCCGTAGCGATCGATCAATTTAACTACAATTTTATCTCGCCGCGGATTCTAAGTAATTTTACTGGTTTAAACCCCGTTTGGGTTGTGATTTCTTTGTTGGTAGGGGCAAAACTTTTAGGAGTCTTAGGATTATTAATTGCTATTCCTTTAGCTAGCTTTATCAAAAGTGTTGCTGATAGCTGGCAGGATGGCAGTTTTAATTTAAAGGATAAGCAGTTGGAAGCTGTAGTGGAAAGTGAATAATTGAGAGGGGTTATTGAGAATGGTGCAATATGTGATTTAATTAATTTATGCTACTACTCTCGGTAACTTCTGTTGATGAATTAAGCTGAAATCAGATAGCTTATATTTCTGTGAAAAAAAATGCCGTATAGTGATTTTAGTCTTAGAAAGGTTAAGCAAGATTTTAACTTAACTATTGTCGAAAAAAACACTTTTTTAGATAATATTCATACTCAAGAACCGAGTTCGTTTCTAGCTACTTTTATCGAAAAATATTTACCTTTGGCTCTAGCACTAAATACTGAAAAAGCTAGATCCCAAATGTTGATTTGCCCTATTCTACTAGAAGTAAAAGAAATTTGTGCATCTTCTATTAGCTTATTTTCAGGTAATGATTTTACAGTCGATACATCAGTAGGGCTTTCTGGAGTATGCGACTTTTTAATTAGTCTTTCAGAGGAACAACTTTTTGTGGAAGCACCAGCAGTAGTTGTGGTGGAAGCTAAAAAAGAGGATTTAAATGGTGGTTTAGGGCAATGCGTTGCAGAAATGATTGCCGCACAAAGATTCAACGAAACCAATAATACTCCTATTCCGATTATCTATGGTACCGTAACAACTGGCGATCGCTGGAAGTTTCTGAAAATTGAAAATCAAACCGTGACTATTGGATTGATAGAATATACAGTTCCACCAGTAGAACAAATTTTAGGAATTTTAGTTAGTTTTATTAAATCTTAGGCTAGAAAACAATCAGCAATTTCGCGCTTAAAAAAATTATATATTTTAACTACAATTTTTAGAGATTTAGTGCAGTTAGCACGAAGTGAGCAGATAGGATGGACAATTACTGTCTGTGGTAGTCGTAATAATGCCTTCCGCTATTTCAAGCTTTTAATCTACTTTTAGTTGACGCGTGACGCACCAGTAAAAAATTCCCCTTGGGAACATTTAAAAATTAGAGACAAATAGATGATATTCACTGTCATTTAATGGTGCAATTCAAAACTAGGCATTGCACAATCGTAATATGAAATTATGATTTCACATTGCAGGAGACGTAACACTGTTACGTCTCTACACAGGTTTCATGTTTTTGACAAAATGTATATAAATGCAATTCATAGTAAAATTGCAGCAACGCCCAAAACTAGATATTGACAAAAGCCATATTTTATGATATTTCAGAACCGCTACAAACCTTCAAACCTCAACAAAATCCTACGAAAAATAAATAAACCTTGAGCAATGTCTCTATAATCTCTGTCTCGGGTTATCATCAAATATTGTCAAGGGCTCCCTGCCAAATTTTTTTCTCCTAAAAAAATTATCTAGGGTACCCGTCAGCTTGCAATGTGCATCCTTCATCCATGACTGCATCTAAAAACCAGAGTACAACTATTACCGACCATCGTACGGTGGATATCAGTAAGCTGAGTCTAATGTACCAGCATTATGTTGAAACTAAGGAAAAACATCCCCATGCTGTGCTTTTTTACCGGGTGGGTGATTTTTTTGAATGCTATTTTGAAGATGCTGTAACTTTAGCCCAAGAATTAGAACTTGTTCTTACTAGCAAGCAAGCTGGTGCAGATGTGGGAAGGGTAGCGATGAGTGGTGTTCCCCATCATTCTTGGGAGCGTCATGCTACTGGGTTGGTAGAAAAAGGTTATGCTGTGGTAATTTGCGACCAAGTGGAGGATGCATCGGCAGCCGCTGGTAGATTGGTAAAAAGGGAAATTACGCGCATTCTTACCCCCGGTACTCTCCTTGAAGATGGAATGCTGAAAGCAAGTCGTAATAATTACCTTGCCGCTGTGGTAATTGCGGGGGATAATTGGGGTTTGGCTTATGCAGATATTTCCACGGGTGAATTTCTAACTACTCAAACAAATAATTTAGAGCATCTTAGTCAAGAATTGATGCGATTGCAGCCGAGTGAAGTATTATTTCCTACCAATGCGCCGGATTTAGGCGCTCTACTTAGGCCTGGTGAAAAATCCAATAGTTTACCGGAATGTCTGCCAACTTCGTTTTGTTATGCATTGCGATCGCAAGCTCCTTTTTCTCAACCGGAAGCGAGAAGCAGGCTATTGCAAAAGTTCAAACTCCGCTCTCTGGAAGGACTTGGTTGCGATCATCTCCCTTTAGCTATTCGCGCTGCCGGGGGTTTATTGGAATATCTGGAGGAAACACAAAAGGAAAATCAGGTTCCTTTACAACCCCTGCGGAGTTATACTTTTAGTGACTTTTTGGTTGTTGATTATCAAACTAGGCGTAACCTGGAAATTACGCAGACAATTCGCGATGGAATTTATCACGGTTCGCTGTTATGGGCTATGAATCGCACGACTACGGCAATGGGGGGACGTGCTTTACGGCGATGGTTGTTGCAGCCATTATTGGATGTCAAAGGGATTCGCGCTAGACAAGATACGATACAGGAGTTGGCAGAAAATACTGCTTTACGTCAAGACTTGCGCGGTTTGTTACGGCAGATTTACGATTTGGAAAGGTTGACGGGAAGGACAGGTTCTGGTAGAGCAAATGCCAGAGATTTATCGGCGTTGGCGGATTCTTTATCTAAGTTACCGCAGTTGGGTTATTTAGTTAAGGATGCTCGTTCGCCTTTTCTAAAAGCTTTACACAAAGTACCGCCGGGAATGGAAGAATTGGCGGAAAAAATACAGGCACATATTGTCGAATCACCACCGATACAGATCAAAGAAGGTGGTTTAATTAGAGAGGGAATAAATCCTTTACTGGATGAAAGACGCAGTTTGGTAGAAGAGGATCGACAATGGATTGCGAATTTAGAAATCGATGAGAGAGAAAGGACGGGAATTCCTAAATTAAAGGTAGGTTTTAATAAAACGTTTGGTTACTACCTGAGTATTTCTCGCGCTCTTGCCGAAAAAGTTCCCGATAACTACATTCGCAAGCAAACATTGACTAATGAAGAACGTTATATAACCCCGGAATTAAAGGAAAGGGAAGCTAGAATTCTCACTGCAAGAGATGATTTAAATCAATTGGAATATGATATCTTTGTGGCATTGCGAGAAGAAGTAGGTGCCCAAGCCGAAATAATTCGTAATATTTCCCGTGCGGTAGCAGCAGCAGATGTATTGTGCGGTTTAGCTGAATTGGCAGTATTTCAAGGTTATTGTCGTCCAGAAATGGTTAAAGGGCGAGAAATATCAATTATCGATGGCAAACATCCAGTAGTAGAACAGTCTTTACCAGCTGGTTTCTTTGTACCAAATTCGACTTTTTTAGGAAAGGAAAAGAACGAAGAAACGAATTCCTCTCCAGATTTAATTATTCTTACGGGTCCCAACGCCAGTGGTAAAAGTTGTTACCTGCGTCAGGTGGGATTAATTCAGTTAATGGCACAAGTTGGTAGCTTTGTTCCCGCTAGTTCGGCGACTTTAGGAGTTTGCGATCGCATTTTTACCCGCGTAGGTGCGGTAGATGATTTAGCTACCGGACAATCTACTTTTATGGTGGAAATGAACGAGACGGCGAATATTCTCAACCATGCAACCTCGAAGTCTTTGGTATTGTTAGATGAAATTGGTAGAGGTACGGCAACTTTTGATGGTTTATCGATAGCATGGGCAGTGGGAGAATATATCGCGACAGAGCTTTTAGCGAGAACAATTTTTGCTACTCACTATCACGAATTGAATGAATTAGCATCTTTGTTAGATAACGTTGCTAATTATCAAGTGACGGTAAAAGAAATGCCAGATCAAATTATCTTTTTACATCAAGTACAACCAGGAGGTGCTGATAAATCCTACGGTATTGAAGCGGGGAGATTAGCGGGTTTACCAGCGATGGTGATTGAGCGAGCTAAACAGGTGATGGGGCAGATTGAACAGCATAGTAAAATTGCGATCGGTTTGAAGTCGTTGGATTAATTAGATAGAGAAGAAAGAGGGATTAGAGGGTAGAGGGGGTAGAGGGAAGTGTGAAATTTATTGCCTCTATTACATGGATACCCTTTAACTTTTGCATGAATGGAA
>JBCBQE010000377.1:0-6502 GCA_039820385.1 Cyanobacteria bacterium J06635_10 | reverse complement strand
CCACCAACCTAAAAATAATGATATTAAAGTAAATTTAATACTTTTCTTGAGAGTACCTTCACCAGCTTTAATAAAATAAATATTAGAACTACGTTTAAAAGTGATTACAACTAAAGAAAAACAGTAGAGAAAAACAACAAATTTTCCACCATTAGCTGTCATACTCTCTAAACCAATAATTTTTGACATTTTGAATTCTAAGTATTAGAACAATAGTATAATTTAAAACTTTTTTTGGTCGAATACCTACGCGATCGTACATATATTATTTATTTTTATGTTCGCGTATCTATAGCAAATTATTCCTCTCAAATAAATCCGCAAATAAATTAGTTACTATAAACAGAAGTTATGATAGTGAAAAATCTAAGATATATTTGGCATTATTTAAGATGATATCTTACTTACGATGAATTAACTCATTAATTAAATATGTCAATTAGTAGGGAAAATACCGCATTTTATTTAACAGATTTACAAACACCATTAGGCAAAATTATCAATATCACAATTGTCATTTTAGTGACAATATCGTCAGGAATATTTGTTGCGGAAACTTACCAGATTTCTGAATCTATACGCTTTATTCTCAATATTATTGATACATTAATTCTAAGTTTTTTTGCTGTAGAATATTTACTACGTTTGTGGAGTGCAGAAAATAGATTTCACTATATTTTTAGTTTCTATTCGATTATTGACTTAATCGCAATACTACCATTTTTTATCGGAACGATTGATATTAGCTTTATTCGCCTATTACGATGGTTCCGAATCTTGCGATTAATCAGATATATCGAGAGACAATTTTTATTTGCTCACATTACTACCGAAGATGGTGCGATTTTTACACGGATATTATTTACCCTATTTGCAATTATATTTGTCTACTCTGGCTTAATTTACCAAGTAGAGCATCCTGTAAATCCAGAGGTATTTAGTACTTTTGTGGATGCAATGTATTTTTCAATTGTGACAATGACAACTGTTGGTTTTGGCGATGTTACTCCAGTTTCACAAATTGGCCGTCTTTTAACAATTTCGATGATTTTTACAGGTATTGCCCTGATTCCTTGGCAAGTTGGCGATTTGATTAAACGAATAATTAAAAAGAATAATGAAGTCGAAACAATTTGTTCTGGATGCGGTTTAGATTTGCATGACGAAGATGCTAAGTTTTGTAAAAGATGCGGAACAAAGCTATTGAATTAATGGCTTTAACAGAGCATGATTGCTTACTAAGTGTAATGCTTAAAAGTTTTTCTCAAGTAGAGTTATAATTTATTCCCAGACGGATTATTGGAATGAATTAATTAGTTAAACTAAAGAAAATGTATTTTACGTAATTTATACTCACGAACCGTTGCCTTAAATACAGGGAAAATTCCATCATAGATACAAAAACTGTATCACATTGATTTCATTTATGCTATCGGCGCTACCTGCGTACTGGTATCGTTCGCGGTAGTATTTCAACGTAAATGAAAGAGTATAAATATGCTACTATTAATTTATGTAAATCCAACTACCGGCAGCAATAGTAATTCTGGTAGCCAACAAGCGCCGTTAAAAACGATTACCCAAGCCCTAAAAAAAGCTGCATCTGGAACAAAAATTCATCTGTCTGAAGGTAATTATAATGTTACTAGTGGTGAAATTTTTCCTTTAATTGTTCCATTTGGAGTAACAATTATAGGTAATGAAAATCAAAAAGGTAAGGGTATTATAATTAATGGTAGCGGTAGATATTTTAGCCGTGCTTTTGCGGATCAAAATGTCAATTTTGTATTGAGTAATGGTTCTCAAATTCGAGGTATAACTGTAACAAATTCAGCTAGTCGAGGTACTGCTGTCTGGATTGAATCATCTTCACCCACAGTGATAAATTGTACTTTCATCAATTCTGAGCGTGAAGGAATTCTTATTACTGGTAGTGCTAATCCAGTTATTAAGAACAATATATTTACTCAAAATTCTGCCAATGGTATTTCAATTACCAACAATTCTCAAGGTGAAATTGAAGGTAATAGTTGTTTTCAAACAGGTTTTGGTATAGCCATTAGCGATAATGCTACTCCTATACTTACGGATAACAAAATTTACGAAAACCACTCTGGAATAGTAGTTTCTGGTAACGCTCGTCCGGTTTTGCGGGAAAATGTATGTGAAAACAACATTCAAGACGGTTTAACTGTTGTGGCAAATGCATTGCCAAACCTCGGTAAAAATACTAGTCCTGGCAACAATGTTTTTCGTAAAAATGGTCAGTTTGACATTCAAAACGTTAGTATCAACAAACTGATTTCTATAGATAATCATGTAGAATTAGCTAATATAAACGGCAACATACAGTTTTTCGCCGATCCAGAACCGGAACCGATTCCAGAACCGGAACCGATTACGGAATCCGAACCAACTCAACCACTGATACTGCAGTCTCAACCCACGCTCTTAACGGATATTGACAGTCACTGGGCTGCTGAATTTATACAAGAATTAGCCCAGTTAGAAGTAGTCAAAGGTTTTCCAAATCGAACTTTTAGGCCAGATGCAACAATCACGCGATCGCAATATGCTGCGTTACTGTTAAAAGCCTTTTATATCGAGCCGTCAAGGGAAGCTATAGAATTTGTGGATGTAAAAGAGAGTTTCTGGGCATATCAAGCAATTCAACAAGCATACCGAGGGAAATTACTCTATGGCTATCCAGGTAAAAAATTTCTCCCTCACCAAAACATTTCCCGCATACAAGTTATTGCCTCCCTAGTAAACGGATTGGGATTCACAGGTGGAACAGAAATTGATTTAAATATATATGACGACAGCAATAAAATTCCCAATGACGGCAAACATGTTGTCGCAATCGCCACTCAAAATCGACTGATTGTCAACCATCCCAAAATTAGTAAACTAAACCCCAACCGAGCCGCAACCCGTGCAGAAGTCGCAGTCATGATTTATCAGGTATTAGTTATTGGTGCACAACTAAGGGAAATTGATTCACCATTCATTATTGGATGATATGAACTGGGATACCTCTCAGATAAAAATGAATGGGAGTTAGGAGTGAGTAGTTAGGAGTGAGTAGTTATTAGTTACTTCCCCCTGCTCCAGAAGCTCCCCATCTCACCCTCTCCCTGCTTCTAATTCACCTGTAAACTAGAGACAACTTTGTCAAATACTTTCTTATAATTGCGATCGCCCTCAGCAAAACTAATCAGGATTACATTTTTACCGTCACTACTAGGTAATACTACATTTTGGAATCTATATAAACCGTCAGTACGAAAGGATACTGCTTCTTTTCCTGCGACAATTTTCGTATCGTAGCTTTCTGGTATAATATCTCCAAGTTCATCATTATTAGTTATCCATTGAACTAAAGATAAACCTTGAGGATTATTTTCCAAGGAAATACTCATATTTCCTGGTGAAAATGTATTTTGAAATCTTCCTTCTGCAATTGCTTTATAATCCTTAACACTCCACAATTCTACAACTTTTTGTGATGAACCAGAAGTTTCTTGAGGCTCTTTAATCACAAAGCCTTTAGGATATTGGAAATTAACACCCAATCCCCGACTCCGGTAAACATTTGTATTACTAGCAGCTGCAATTTTTCTGGCAGGGCTTTTAGCAGCTTTTCTCAAAGCTTGAACAATAGGTTTAGGAGAAGTAGATTGAGTCGGAGTTTCTGTTTGTGATTCCCGATTGTTTGGTTGGGAAGCATCTTTAGGAGCAAGTTTTTCAGTTAAAGCTTTAGAAATAGAATTATTGCTTTCAGGAGAAGATTGCTCTGTAGGTGCCTTTGGATTTTCCGGTGCCCTACCAACGGAATCCGGAGAGGCTGATGCTGTTACTTGTGGTTTAGTAGTAGCTGATGGAGTTGCAACAGGTGATGGTTGATTTTCCGTGATTTCCCTTGGTGTTTTTTGTGGTGTAGTCGTCACACCTTCGTTATTACTAGGTAAGCTTGGCTGTACGGTTAAATCGCGAGAATCATTCTTACTTGATGTAGGTTCTTTACCTTGCTGACAAGCAAATGTCAAACTCAAGCTAGCGCAGAGTATAACTCTACCGAAAAGCCGCTTAACTCGGTTACCCGATACTACACCCCGAGTAGACATAATTTTCACTCCTTTAGCGCCTTATTATCTAATGGTGCTTTACAATACTCACACAACCCATCAGGATAACCGAATCAATTCAAAATTTTCAATTGTCAATTATTACCAAATATTAATTAAGGGATGGGAGAGGGGGGAGAGGGGGGAGAGGGGGTAGAAGTTTTAACTCCGCGAGTTCCTCACTACTCACTGTCATGGTACTGTCATGGTACTGTACACTGTTCCCTATTCCCCATCACCAAATATGTCTGCATCTCTCCTTTTCCTTTAATTTCAATCAAACCTCTTGATTCTAAGATATACTTGTCTTTTACTTTTTCATAAGTAGTTTGAGTTATTTGAATATTACCGGGAATACCGTGTGATTCCATGCGACTGGCAATATTAACAGTATCACCCCATAAATCATAGATAAACTTTTTGATACCGATAACTCCCGCTACCACTGGCCCGGTATTAATTCCAATCCGGATATTACAATTGGAGTTGGTTTCGATGTTAAATCTATTAATCGCTTGTTGCATATCTAACGCTATTTCTATAATAGCTTCGGCGTGGTCTTTTCGGGGATTGGGTAAGCCTCCAACTACCATGTAAGCATCGCCAATTGTCTTGATTTTTTCTAAACTATGTTTTTCTGCAAGTTCATCGAAAGCTGAAAAAATGCGGTTGAGTAATGCTACTAATTCTTGGGGTGAAACTTGAGTCGAAAGTTCGGTAAAACCAACTATATCTGCAAATAATACCGTAACTTCTGCAAATGCTTCGGCAATGGTAGTTGGTTGCTCTTTGAGGCGATTAACTACGGTTTCTGGTAATATATTTAGCAATAAATGTTCGGATTTTTTCTGTTCTTCTGTTAATTGCTCGAAGGTTGTCCGAAGTTTCTCTACTGAAGGACGAAATATTAATACTCCTTCTAATATCAGTAACAGTAAAGTTAAAACCAGCACTCCTAATTCAATCTGTTTTATTTCTATAACTGCTGCTGCTGTATATTCGTTGTATTCAAGGATTGCTCGATCGACTTCCTTCTCAAAGAGTCTTTCGTTAGTTAAAATTTCCGCCATAGGTTGCTCCCGCATCAAACGAGGTTGAATTCTTTCACCCCGTGCTGTCGAAAGTAATTCCTTGGCAGCATCAACCATTTTTTTACAGTTTGGATGAATTTGCTCAATAGTCTGTTTTATTTGAGTACTTCTACCCATCAAAGCATTTGCCGCTGTTTCCAATTGTCGTAAATTACTGTCCGTAGTTTCCCACTCGCTGATGGTTTCGGAGAAGTCTTTAAGCAAAGATGAGCGGTGCGTTTCATTTTTTGCCAGCTTGAGGGCTAAAGCTAATTTTGCTAATCTTTGACTGAGTAGCTGTTGACGTTGAACGTTGTTAATTACTTGTATATCTACTCGTTGCTGAGATAGCAAGCGTTGGACTATTAATTGTCCCACAATCGATAAAAGGGCTACTAAAGCTAAGGAAGAAATATAAAGTTTTGTTAAACGATGGGCAGAGAATTTTTGTTGCTTATTAGCGTACGCTTCGCGCATACCCTTTGGGTTTATCGTCATTATAGGAGAATGATCTTGGGATAGATCAAGTATTCCCAAAACAACCGCTCCTTTAAACTTAAACAAATATGAACCTTGTTTAACAAGATTACACCTATTCAAGACGCAGGTCGAGCAGTACTACCTACTTGCGGGGAGGAGTCTCGCCTCCCTGAT
Organism: Cyanobacteria bacterium J06635_10; assembly: GCA_039820385.1. Taxonomy (GTDB): domain Bacteria; phylum Cyanobacteriota; class Cyanobacteriia; order Cyanobacteriales; family Nostocaceae; genus Rivularia. The sequence continues at coordinate 651 of JBCBQE010000377.1, read as the reverse complement.
GAAGCGCCAAACGGCTTCCCACATGACCTGGAAAAATCCTCCTGGCTACAGGTTAACCTCATCCCGGCTGTTAGCCACGCCGTTGAAGAAACTATGTCGTTTAAAACTTGATAGTTTCTGATGTAGCATCCTCCAGTAACTCCAAGCGTGCCGATGTCTATCCTCGCAGCAGTTATCGGGCGTATCTGGCTGGGGGACGCTCACTTTTATACAAAGCTCTACGCGCTAAAACCAATGCAGCAGCTGTATCTGATGATAGTCCGTAAAGCTTTAAAAACTTTGTTAATCCAATTAATGACTCGTTCCGCAGGATTAACTTTTATTACTTGAATACCCCATCTAGATGCTCTAGATTCAAGCATCGATAAAAATTGAGAATATGCAAAATTTGAAAGCATCCTTGAATATCGTACACCACTTTCTTTCATTGATGCGCGCTTGACAGAAAAATCAAGTTTTTCAACTGTAATCGGGCATTGATAAAGGTTAGCTAATTTGACGATATGAGCAACACTTTCCCCCAGGGTTGCTCTTACCTTATGATATGAACGGTCACGCAAATTAATTTTTATTTGACCCCGTGCTTTGAGGTTTCCCTCTTGATCGGAATATGCCCAACCGATTACCGATGGATTTAAATCTATACCTATC
>JBCBQE010000376.1:259-6512 GCA_039820385.1 Cyanobacteria bacterium J06635_10 | reverse complement strand
ACAAAATTTTAAAGCGATAGGATTGATTAACTTATTTACTGCTATTAAACTTACGTATTTTCTAATGGAGATAAGTAGAGTTCATAAATCGCGTGATATAGAAACCACCAAACAGAATGCTATAAAATACTGGGTTGAATTATTAAAAGTAAAACCGCCTCAGTACCCTTATCTTGGCTAATACTATCGCCCCACTCCCTATTTAAAATCCAATTGGTAGTTTAAATCGCTACTCAATATTTCTACAATTAATTACCTTTCCAAAAATAATATTTTACTTGTAAGCAACAAGACTACATAAGTGTAAATAGTACGCTTGTTTGGGGATGTCAAGTAAACAAGACTCAATACATCTTTGATTCCTAAAGCTATAAAAATTAAAAAAACAGTTATTTTGTGTTTTTAGTTTTTAGTCATCATATATTGACATTTATTTAGGGCTTGCTGAATAAATGTCAATATATGATGCAGCATACATTATCAGCCTCAAGGAATATATTCAGGTGCAAGAAAAAATTCTAAAATAACTTGAAACCCTTGCACTACCGTGAGTAGCACGCTGCCGTGCTTTAGTATTTATGTACCGTTTTGAAGAGGAAGCCCAAATATCTTCAGAAAACTTTGAACTTTCTTTCGAGGGGAAGTTGTCTGAAGATAATCGTTGGGTGATTATGGCTTCATTGATACCTTGGTCAGAATTTGAAGAAGAATACGCTTCAATTTTTTCTGAGGAAATAGGTGCGCCAGCCAAATCTTTTAGGATGGCATTAGGGGCGTTAATTATTAAAGAGAAACTAGGAATAAGCGATAGAGAGACTGTAGAACAAATCAAAGAAAATCCTTATCTACAGTATTTTATAGGCATATCATCTTATAGCAATGAGACACCGTTTGATGCCTCTATGTTGGTTCACTTTCGTCAAAGAATAGGCATAGAGCTAGTCAATAGAATTAATCAAAAAATGGTGAAGGAGATGTTATATAATTCTTCAACACCAGTAAAAAAAAAGAATTAAATGAATCAACAAATAGGGGTAAATTAATATTAGATGCAACTTGTGCGCCAAGTGATATTAGTTATCCCACAGATAATGGTCTATTAAACCAAGCAAGAAAGCATACTGAAAAAATTATTGTTTGCTATATGAGCAAGTTAAAAATAAACTTGATAGAAAGCCAAGAACTTATCGTAAACTTGCACGAAAAAATTACTTAAAAGTTGCTAAAAAACGTCGCCCACTCCGAAAAGAAAGAAGAAAGTCTTTAAAACAAAAATTTCGGCGTTGCATAATGAAGGTATGAGTGTGATTCGTTTAGCCTAAATGAGTATAAACACTCAGGGACGGTTAACAAGATATAAATCTTGATAACTTGATTGTCATGTAGGTGAAAGTCCTACCATTCAGGCGCTGAATTGAAAGCATTGCCCTCTGAGTAGCGACTGGTCATCAATCTCAGAAGCGGGGTAAGAAGGCGTTCTTACTGGAAGCCTAATCCGGTACACGTTGAGCAAGAGACTATGGGTACCTTCCTGAAGGTACGTCAGAACCATCGTAACTATTAACCAGCCAAAAGGCTGACAGGCTGGAGCCAAAAGGCAAAGGATAAAGGTGATGGCTATTTCATACTAGACCATTAAGCGCTACCAACAAACCCGGTGGATAGTACCGCCCTAACGTCTCAATCAATGGCATTCAGGAACGAAGTAACCCAGCCGATACCTCTTACCGCAGGGTCGAAACGGTAAGTAATCAACCAAGACGCAAAATCTGGATAAAACCAGGGTACGGATGGGCAGGATGGTGTCAGAAGCAAATGCCTTATTGTAATGATAAGGATAGGCAGACGGACACCCGGTTACAGGAATTGTAAAGGGGTGATTAGAGGTGCATATGCCGGTGGGCCGAGGTAAAAACCCAGGACGGGATAAACAAGGTAAAACAGTGGAACCAAGTAAATTGGAAGAAACTGGAACGCCGAGTATACAAGCTTCAAAAACGCATTTACAGAGCCAGTGAACGTGGTGATAAAAAAGCAGTTCGTAGACTCCAGAAGACACTATTACACTCGTGGTCGGCTAAATGTCTAGCAGTAAGACGAGTCACACAAGAGAATACAGGTAAGAAAACCGCTGGCGTAGATGGGCTTAAAAGCCTAACTCAAAAGCAACGTATTGAACTTGTAGGACGTTTGAAATTAACTGGCAAGGCATCACCTACTCGTAGAGTATGGATACCTAAGCCAGGTACGAAAGAAAAGCGTCCGCTTGGAATACCCGTTATCCATGACAGGGCGCTACAAGCCCTAACCAAGCTAGCATTAGAACCCGAATGGGAAGCTCTCTTTGAACCTAATAGTTGGGGTTTTAGACCTGGACGCTCATGCCATGATGCAATTGGAGCAATTTTTAACGCCATCAAACAGAAATCAAAATTTGTGTTGGATGCCGATATATCAAAATGCTTTGATAATATTAATCACCAAGTACTACTAAGAAAAATTAACACTTTTCCTACTATGTCAAAACAAATTAAGGCATGGTTGAAATCAGGAGTACTGGATAAAGGAATATTTGAAAGCACTGATAAAGGGGCACCTCAAGGTTCGGTGATATCGCCACTTTTGGCTAATATTGCGTTGCATGGAATGGAAAATAGAATCAAGCAATACGCAACAACCCTTAAAGGGAACAAAAGTAAAAATAAAAAAGCTCTTTGTGTGGTGCGTTATGCGGATGATTTTGCAATTCTTCATGAAAACCTTGAGGTTATTTTGAAGTGCCAACAAATAATCCAAGAATGGCTAAATGAGATAGGTTTAGAATTAAAATCTAGCAAAACTCGTATAGCTCATACTTTAAATGAGCTTAATGACGAAAAACCTGGTTTTGACTTTCTAGGGTTTAATATTCGTCAATATCCTGTAGGTAAATACCAAACAGGATGTAATACTCACGGGGAAAAACTAGGGTTCAAAACAATTATTAAACCTTCGTTTGAAAAGGTAAAACAACATCATACAGCAATAGTAAAAACCATAGATGCGAACAAAGTTGCTTCACAAGCAACCTTAATATCTCGTCTTAACCCAATTATTAGAGGATGGTCAAACTATTACTCTGGTGTGTGCAGCAAAGAAACATTTTCTAAGCTCGATTACCTAACTTACCAAAAACTACGAAGGTGGGCAAATCGTCGCCATCCAAATAAGAAAAGAAAATGGGTGGTAAATAAATACTGGCAAACCATAGGAGAAGACCACTGGGTATTTGCAACCCCGCAAGAAGGCAACAATCCAATTGTCCTTATCAAACACTCACAAATTCCAATAGTGAGACATATAAAAGTCAAGGATAAAGCAAGCCTTTATGATGGTGACTTAGTTTACTGGAGTACAAGGATGGGTACTCACCCAGAAGTTCCCACAAAAACTGCAAAACTCTTAAAGAAACAGAAAGGGAAATGCACCTACTGTGGACTACAGTTTAAGCCAGACGATGTGTGGGAAATTGACCATGTTAATCCAAAAGCTAAAGGCGGTCGGAATACACTCAACAACCTACAATTACTGCATCGTCACTGCCACCACCAAAAAACCAGATTTGATATGGTCGGTATGTTTGACAAACATCCTGTAACTGAGGAGCCGTGTGAAGTTAACATTTCATGCACGGTTTTGAAGACGAGTCAGCAAGGTGACTTGCTGGCTTAGTTTAACATTCAAGCGATCGCCATGAAATGTCCAAGGTGTGCATCAACTCATATCCGCAAGAATGGAAAGAAGAAGAGTAAACAAAACTACATATGTGCTAATTGTGGTCGTCAGTTTATAGATTCTTATGAAAAACAAGGCTACGCCGAAGATATAAAAAAAGAGTGTTTAGAAATGTACGTCAATGGTTCAGGATTTCGGGCAATTGAGCGAGTGAAGAAAGTACATTATACAACCGTAATAAGTTGGGTAAAAAAGTTAGGAAATAGCTTGCCCAACGCACCTTCATATGATGAAATACCAGAAATTACCCAAATTGATGAACTTGAAACTTTTGTTGGTAAAAAAAAATAAAATTTGGTTGTGGACAGCAGTTAATAAGCACTTTCCAGGAGTTATTGCTTGGGTTTTAGGCGACCGAAGTTCAGAAACGTTTAAAACTTTGTGGCAGATTCTAAGCTGTTGGCACTCTTATTTTTATGTAACAGACGGTTATCCAGTTTACCCTTGTTTTATAAGTAATGAAGACCATATTGTAAGTAAAACTTACATGACACGGGTGGAAGGCGAAAATAGCCGTTTTAGACATTACTTAGCCCGTTTACATCGTAAAACTTTTTGTTATTCTAAGTCAGAAGAAATGCTGAAATTATCTATTCGGCTAGTAACACATTATCTTAGGTATGGTTCTGTGGCGCTTGAGGGCGCGTAGCGCCCCAAGCTTAACATGATTGCGTAATTCATACTTGGATTCAGCAACGCCAAAATTTCAATATATTAAGAGGAATATCTCTCATATTAAACAGCTAGTTAATATGGGAGCAAATCTATCTAAATTGAGTAATAGACAATATAAAATATTGCTAGTAGTAAGTGAAGTTTATTGTCAACAATTGTGGTTATACGAAAACAATAAAAAGAGTATTGATTATCGTATTGTGAGTTTAAATCAACCACACATACGTCCAATTGCTAGGGGTCACGAATTCCGACTAGAAAAAATGGGGCAGGCTTACAACAACACTAACTCGTTTGAATACCTAACTAATCAATCAACAAAGCCTGCCCCATTTTTTAAGGAGTACGTCCGTAAAGCGGGTAAAGCAGTAGAGTTTGGCGCGAAATTATCCGCGAGCTATTTTGATGGATATGTATTTTTAGACCGTATTAGTTGGAATAATTTTAATGAATCAGCAGACTTGAAAATTCAAATCGAATCCTTTAAAAACTATACTGGTTATTACCCAGAATCCGTTCATGTAGATAAAATTTATCGTACACAAAAAAATAGAGCTTGGTGCAAAGAAAGAGGTATTAGAATCAGTGGACCACCCTTGGGAAGATCACCTGCTAACATTAGCAAGGAGAAAAAGAAACAAGCTGCTTCGGATGAGAAGATTCGTAGTTCGTATGAGCGGTAAATTTAGACAAGGTAAAAGAAGATTTAGTCTCAATTGTGTGATGACTAAATTTTCTCATACTTCTAAAACTGCCATTGCAATCACTTTTTTAGTTATGAATCTTTCCACTTATCTCTCACGTTTACTGAGAGTTTTTTTATGTCTATTTTTCAGAAATTTACCTTTTTTACGATCTGACATTAACAGGCATTATATCTTAATTGTATTTTGTAATTTACCTTTTTTACGATCTGACATTAACAGGCATTATATCTTAATTGTATTTTATTAATGACCGCTTATATTCTGCTCTTCCTTGAATAACTAGTAAATCTCTATCTCACTTTTTATTACTTTTTCAGCAAGCCCTATGTAGAGTGGCAGCATAATAAAGAAAGGCAAGAAGCTTACCAGACCTGGGTGCAATCACGCAATTGGGATTATAATCCGAATCGCGACTGTGAAATGTATTAGTACAAGCGTATCTAGATTTTTAAGATGCGTTTGCATTGAATCATATATTAGCTTATTGACACTCCCCATCAATTTATTGATGGGGATTCTTGCTTCATCCTTCGCCTCGAGAAATTTAAATACCAAGTATTCAAATCTCCCCGTTTGGATACGTCCACAAGCTTACACGGACTGCCCGACCGCGTTTGAAATGATTTATTCAATTTCTTGCTTTGACTCCCAAATTTGTACAAGATTCTGGGCTTATTGCCCCCAGGGTTCCGGATCAAGAGCCGTCCGCTAGACCGTGAGTAGGCTTTTTATTGTGCGCATTACCGCTTTGAGTAATATACCACAAAAGGAAATGGGACTGGCGACCTTTAGTCGCGAGCGCACTACACCCCCATAATTAGAAATCAGGAGCACTGTGCGCGGTTCTGGTAGAAATTACGTTGTAATGAAAATATCATTCTCACTAATTGTTAGATTGTAAGAAAGCGTTGCAATTTGTATTGCATCAAATTCGGTTTGATTACCGTCAGCATCAAAGTAAAGCGCACCATCCGTTTTATTATAGATAAATCTTTGAATTTCATTATTAGCCACCGAACTACTACCGATAAGAATTTGGTCTTCTGAGATAGTATTACCCGCAGTTAGCCCGCTACCAAAACCAGTAGCAGAGATAT
>JBCBQE010000376.1:0-249 GCA_039820385.1 Cyanobacteria bacterium J06635_10 | reverse complement strand
GCTGGGATACCTTAAATGGTGGTGTGGGTAATGATATCCCAGCCCTCATTGCCATTAAGGGTATCGTTACCGTTGTTACCATTCAAGATATTATGGTTTATATTACCTTTAATTTGGTTATCTCGATAATTACCAGTACCATCCCAAGCGTAATCAATTAGCACTAAATTTTCTACGTGATAATATTTAGAGATTGAGTAATCTATTGAGGCTACAACTGTATCAGTACCATTGTTGGAAGATTCTTTA